>DASPIR010000025.1 GCA_035628995.1 Clostridia bacterium
GTCCTGAACTTCTTCTCTTTTATATTTCTTAATATAAACTTGAATATAACTCCCATATGGCACCCCTAACCTAAAATATAAAATCTTCCCACTTTTATATAACCAAATGTATATACGGATGCTATATGCAAAAGTATTCAAAAAAAAGCAAAAAAAAAAGCTATGGGGGAGATACCAATAGCTCAAAAACTGGTTTTATGTAATTAGGTCCGTTATTAACTATTTGTTTCAAAATCCATTTTGAATTTTTTGTCGAATACTTATTCAAAATTTAGAATTTTTAGATTAGTTAATAAACTAGGTTTATTATACTATCCCCTTACAGCAACTGTCAATACAGTTTTGGGTATGTTAAAAAATTGACAGTTTTTATTTTGCCCGCTTCATATACAAAAAAGATAGGTGTAAAACCTATCTTTCATAATTCTCTTCTGTTTTTGAAGCTCACCCTTAAGAGCTGCTTTAACGGTACCGGGTGAAGCTTTCCGGGCCTTTTAACGCAAAATACGAAGGCAGTGTCCCCATACATTTTATCGATTATGCCGTACATGCCGTGCCAATCAGTGGCATCGTTCACCTTTACAATGTCTCCCACTTTCATAATCCTGACTCACCGCCATTGTATATGATACGACACTATTAAAACGTCTATTACATTATATAAAATAATGCTTGTATGGGTTCTATTCCATCCCTTCCTTTAATATTCCGTATCCTCTCATGCTCAGCACCCTGTAATATTGGATCAGAACCTTGTCCAGGGATTGACTTGCTTTAACAACCTTAGGGTCAACGAGGTCTTTTTCCTCTTCAATGACTACTTTCAGATCCTTACGAAGCTCTTCGATTCTTATTGACAACGTCTCTACCCTTTTCATAATCATCGCCCCTTATGGTTTATTAAACATTACTTAATATATTTCTATATTGACAAGAAATTTCCTCTAAATCTGAGTATATTTTTTACATTTCTCCACAATTTGTCATAATCATACCCTTTGCGCAAGCTCCTGCCATATTTCATATGTGTCCTCCAAAGCCGATTCCTTATCTGCAAGCTTTGCACCCATCTCCTGCAGGAACACATAATCTGCAGCCTTTTCAACATCTCCCATGGCTTCTTTTATGCTCTTGATCTCTTCTTCTAAAGACGCTATGACGCCCTCAACCTGTTCAAGCTTATTCCTGTCACTATCTGCCTTCTGCCGTGGCTTCTTTTCTGAAGCTGCCGGTTTGATATCCTTTTTCTTTTCTTCATGTTTGATTTCCTTGGGTCGCTTATCCTTGAAATAGTCATAATTCCCGCAGTACTCTATGAGGGCATGATTCTCAATGCTGTACAGTCTGTCGGCCAGCCTGTTGATAAAATATCTGTCATGGGATATGAATACTATTGTACCCTCATAATCCTCCAATGCTGCTTCAAGGGCTTCCCTGGTGTCAATATCCAGATGGTTGGTAGGCTCATCAAGTATCAGCAGGTTAATATCACTGTACATCAGCTCTGCAAGCTTGAGCCTTGTCTTCTCGCCGCCGCTCAGGCCAGACAGCCTTTTAAACACTGAATCCTTAAAAAAGAGAAACCTTGCCAGTCTGCCTCTTGCTTCACCTTCGGTCAGATTAAGGCTTTCCTTGAACTCCTCCAGTATTGTCCTGCTCTCATCCGCAAAGCCTATGCTCTGCTCCAGGTAGCCTATTTTTACATTGGAGCCGGTTCGAACACTTCCGCCCTCTGGGTTCTCATGTCCCATTATCATCTTTATCAGTGTACTTTTACCAGAACCATTAGGTCCAATTAAACCTACACGCTCCCCAAATCTTACAAGCATACCTGCTTTCCTAAGCAGCAGCTTGGAATCATAAGCCTTTGTAATTTCTTCGCAGACCACAGCATCCTTACCGCTTCTGCCGGCTGCTTCAAAGTTTAAGAATACACCTTTCCTATCCAATATAGGCTTGTTGATTTTATTCATCCTGTCAAGGGCTTTTTGGATGCACGCTGCCTTCCGGAAGAATTTTTCATTGTCTCCCCTGTTCCCCCAATCCCTCAGGCGCTTTATCGTGTCCTCCATCTTTTTTATTCTCTTCTGCTGGTCTTGATAGTTGTCGAATTCTACAAGGAGTCTTCTCTCCTTTTCTTTGACATAATACGTATAATTCCCTTCGTAGCTTTCGCACTCCCCGTCTTCCACCTCAATTATTCTGCCTACTGCCCTGTCGAGGAAATACCTGTCATGGGATATTATCAGCACAGTGCCTTTATAATCCCTGATAAAGCCTTCCAGCCACTCGATCGAATCTGTATCAAGATGGTTGGTTGGCTCATCCAGAAGCAGCAGCTCAGGCTGGGATATCAATATACGGGCAAATAATATCCTGGTCTTTTCTCCTCCGCTTAAGTCCTCAAAATGCATGCTGTACATGCCCCTCGGTATCTGAAGTCCAGTTGTCACCATGTCCACACGGCTCTCAATACTATAGCCATCCATGCCTTCATATTGAGCAGTCAGCTTTCCATATCTGGCTACCAATTCCTCAAGCAAACTATCGTCCTTCTCAAAAGACATCCTCTTTTCCAGTTCGGTCATCTGAGCTCTGAGCTCCATCACTTCCTCCACACCGCCCTGAAGCACGTCGTATACGCTGCTTCCTTCAAACCCACCGGGAACCTGCTCCAAGTAACCGATCTTAATGCCCTTCTTTAATGCCAGCATACCCTTCTCATATTTCTCGGTACCTGCTATGAGCCTGAATAATGTGGTTTTACCACAGCCGTTTCTTCCTACAATTGCAGCCTTTTCTCCTTCGTTTATCTCAAATGTGACGCTGTGCAACACCTTGTTGGCAGCATAATATTTTTCTATTTCCTTCATTGATAATGCTATCATCTTATATCTCTCCTTAATCTTACATATTGCGAAAAAATAAAGCCATGAACAAATAAAATCTGCTCATGGCTCTTCATAATCCGTTGAAATTAGTATGTTCCATGCAAAGACTCGTACTTGCTTAGTTGACTTATTCTATTAAAAATGGGCAGACTTATCCCGTTAAACTGGTTTACATATGCTCTTCCAGTTACTACAAAGGAATTCAAAAGTCTTTCTTTCCTGTCAACCAAGTAGTATATATTCAATCTTTGCACCACCTTTCCGATAGCATTCTTTACATAATCATTTTATTATTGCATGCAATAATTGTCAATCACTTAGTTACTGAAGGATTGTTATATTAATACTTCTCTGATTACTCTTTCAGCGTTCTTATATGATATTTTGTCTATTTCCCCTGCAGTAAAGCCCGCTTTTTTCAGTTCGTCAAATAGTTTGCCCATACAGCCAATATCTTTTATTGCCGTCAGTGGGCTGGTGCCATCAAAATCAGTACCTATAGCTATTACGTCTATGCCTGCCACATTTCTCATATGACTTATTTGATTTGTCATAGCTTCCACGGTGCCCTCATTCCCAAGGAAAATAGGCTCCAAATTTATACCTGTTACCCCGCCTTTTTCAGCCAGAACTCTCAGCATGTCGTCTGCCAGATTCCTGGAGTGGCCTTCTACAGCTCTGGCGTTTGAATGAGAGGCAACAAAGGGTTTACTGGACAGCTTTGCAACATCGTAAAAGCCCTTGTCCGAAAGATGAGCTACATCTATAATCATACCCAGCCTGTTCATCTCGGCCACTACCTCTTCTCCAAAGGGAGTAAGCCCTTTATCCTTATGCTTCCATTCGAAGTTCGGATAACCTATGCAGTTGGGATAATTCCATGTAAGTGTAATAAGCCTTACCCCTAGCCTATGAAGGTTCCTGAGGTTCTGAAGCTTTCCTTCTATTGCTCCGCCCTCTTCAACAGTTAGAAAAGCCGATATCCTTCCCTCCGACCTGTTCTTTTCCATATCTGCGATGTTTCCTGCAAATGCGATATCAGCACTGTTTTCCTCTATTTCATTATAGAAATTGTCTATCATGTCCAGGCACCTGTCCATAGGCTCGAAATCCTTGTCCAAGTCTACATACATTGCAAAAAACTGTGCAAGGGAACCCGCTTTCTTAAGCTTTTGTACATCTATGCAGAGATCGTTCTTCTGTAATTTAATCTCACCATTTGAATCTATGCATCTTAAAATGGTATCACAGTGCAAATCAATCAGTTTCATAGTATTCTCCTAACATAATGTGGTATATTAGTGTCACAATGTCATTTTAACAGATATATAGATATTTTTGAATAATAATGGAAATATTCTATTTTAAATTTTCTCTTTTTGATATCATAGTAAAGAGGAGATGATTTGATGTTTAAAGAAATGAGAAGACAGGATAGAAAGATAGATAATTCAGAAGCGATACGTGTACTAGAGGCCGGTCAATACGGCATACTCTCTACCACAGGCAGTGATGGCTATGCATACGGTATACCCATTAGTTATACATATAGTAATGACAGCATATACTTCCACTGTGCCGTGGAAGGGCAAAAGCTGGAGAATATAAAGCACAGCAACAAGGTATCCTTCTGCGTAGTAGGAGAGACAACTCCTCTACCCCAAAGCTTCAGTGTGAATTACGAAAGCGTAATAATATTCGGCAAGGCCGTTGAGATATTTGAAAGCGAAAAGCAGGCAGCTCTGGAAGCTATAGTTGCAAAGTACTCTGCAGCTTTCACAAAAGAGGGCTTGGAGTATATAAAGAAGTCTTCCGGTGATACCAGGTTGTTTAAAATAGAAATAGAAAATATTACCGGTAAAGCACGAAGGTAGTTAAAATCAGCTGTTGGGAGGTATGTGCTATGACAGAAGTAAAAAAGCAAAACTGCTGAGATACTTCACAGCAAGCAGTTGGGTCCAACTGCTCAGCAACCATGGAAAATGCATACGATTATTTAAAGGTCTTGGAGCCCGCACCTGATTGGATAGTTGGGTACATAGAGACTCCTATTGCTAAGATTCCGATAATAAGCACAGCACTTAGTTCGACTGACAAGGCAGGCACGATAAAAATAAGGCTTGGTATCGGCAGGGATAACTATAAAGTACCGCCCGGTATATATGCCGTCGGCAAGCCTGACAATACCTCTCCCATACTGGTTACAGCCAACTACAAGCTTACCTTTGACAGTCTGAGATGTGAGCTGACCGGTCTAAATGCCTGGATTGCAGTCGTTGACACCAAAGGTATAAACGTGTGGTGTGCAGCAGGAAAAGGTACTTTTGGCACCACAGAGCTGTCGGGCAGGATAAGCGCCTTGAGATTGGGGAGGCTTGTAACACACAATGTGCTGATACTTCCGCAGCTTGCCGCACCCGGAGTAGCCGCTCAGGTCGTGTTCAGGTTATGCGGCTTCAGAGTTGTATACGGTCCTGTAAGAGCAAGTGACATAAAAGAGTTTCTAAGTAATGGAATGAAAGCAACTGTAGAAATGAGAAAGGTAAGCTTTGGGCTTAAGGAGAGAGTTATACTCACTCCGATAGAACTGGTGCATAGCATAAAACCCATGCTGTTGATATTTCTTGCATTGCTTGCACTCAATCTCATAGTTGGAAAACATCCATCCATATCCACAGCAGCTTATACGGCGTTCCTGAATTTCATACCATACCTAGCAGCTTTCCTAATTGGCTGTGTTGTCGTGCCGGTGCTGCTTCCCTGGATACCCTTCCGTTCCTTTGCGTTGAAAGGTCTATTGGTGGGATTGCTACCGGCAGTTTATGCACTGCTTTATCCTGAGGTCTTCGGATATTATAGCGCCAGCTGGCTTATCAGAACCGCTTACATGCTTATTATACCGGTGGTTGCTTCCTTCCTGAGCTTAAGTTTTACAGGCTCAACCACCTATACCTCCTTATCGGGGGTAAAAAGGGAAATGAACTATGCACTTAAGCCTTATATTGCAGCTGTGGCATTAGGACTGATATTTTTAGCCACAGACAGCATAATACGGCTGCTGTATTGATGAGGTATTGTTATGGAGCATAAATATATCAAAAATGTTTCCACTCTAAAGCTTGATAGTGAAAAATGCATAGGCTGCGGCGTGTGTGTAGATGTATGCCCGCACCAGCTGCTTGTCATGAATAATGGCAAGGCAGCCGCCATAGACATTGATATGTGCATGGAATGCGGTGCCTGTGCGAAAAATTGCCCCGCTTCAGCCATATCAGTGGAATGCGGTGTAGGCTGTGCAATAGCTATATTGAACGGACTTTTCAGGAAAAGCAGTCCTACCTGCGAATCTGGCAGAAAAGGCAAGGGCTGCTGCTAACGAGACTTCAAAACAAGGCTACGGGTACCACTGAAGACACTGAAATCCACTGAATACACGGCAGGAAATATAAATCATACCGTGAAATTCCGTGGAACATCCGTGTGTTCCGTGGTACCCGTAATCTATTTTTTACCTATCTAAGTTTTATAAACTTCTCAATGTCTTTTCTTATAAGCTCTAGTGAGCTTCTCCAGAAGTCCACCTTTCTTACATCGATATTCATGACCTTTGCCACATCGACAATATTCATCTTGCCAGTCACAGACAGCATCTTATCGTAATCTTTCACAAATTCCTTGCCGCGTTTCAGGTACTCGGCATACAAGCCCTTTGAGAAGAGCAGTCCGAAGGCATAGGGGAAGTTGTAGAAGTTGAAGTCCGCATTGTAATAATGAGGCTTGCAAAGCCACATATACGGGTGCAGCCAATCATGATCGAGTCCATTGCCGTATGCTTCTTTCTGTGCGTTCAGCATGATTTCCTTCAATTGGTTCACTGAAAGCGAGCCTGATTCCCTTCTCTTGAATACTTCACTTTCAAAAATGTATCTGCTCAAAATATCCACAATGACCTGCGCTGAATCTGATATATCATTTTCCAGTATAGAGAAAGTCTCTTCCTCATTTGCTGTTTTTAATGCCGCTTCCTTTACAATAGTCTCACAGAATATCGAGGCTGTCTCTGCTATAGGCATTGGATAATCTGAATTAAGAAATGCCTCCTTCATCAGACATGCTCCATGGTATCCGTGGCCTAGCTCATGGGCTAAGGTGGTCACATTGCTGAAGCTTCCATCAAAGTTTGAGAGTATCCTGCTCTCCCCTATTGCATGAAGATTTTCGCAGAAAGCCCCTCCACGCTTACCCTCTCTTGGCTCCGCGTCAATCCACCTTTTATCAAAAGCATTGGCCGCAAAGTCCGCCAGAGAGTCGCTGAAGGTCCTGAAGTTGGCAACTATATAGTCTCTGGCTTCCTTATAGCTGAACTGCATATCCACATCCCCCATGGGCGCAAACATATCGTAGAAAGGCAGTCCCTTCTTATAGCCCATAAGCTCCGCTTTCTTCCTGAAGTATCTGTGGAAGTCCGGCAGACTTTCACGCATTGCGGTAAGCATTGCTTCCAGCGTTTCCATATCCATCCTTGCATCCAAAACTGTCTTTTCCAGAGGAGACTTGTAGCCCTTCATTTTGGATACAGTAATTACTTCGCCTTTTATTCCATTAAGACACGCCGCTACTGACTCGTCGACCTTGAGATAAGTCTTAAGCTCTGCTTCATAAGCTGTCTTTCTGAGCTTGGCATCCTTATTATATGCCATATTCCTGACTACTGGCAGTGGAAGCTGCTTTGCCTCCCCGTCAATTGTTATATCCACAAGAAGTGTTGAAGTTAAAAGCTCCTGGAGCTTTTCCCATGCAGCAGAGCCAGTTGTCTGCATTTTTGAAATCAGCACTTCTTCCTTGTCGCTTAAAAGGTATTTGCTTTTTTTCAGGCTTTCACGGAAATAGAACTGGAACTCGCTCAGGTAGCTGTCAGACTTGATAAGCTCATCTATATTACTTATGCTTCCAAGCCACTTTTCAAAGTTTACCTGGGGTTTTGTAAGCTCTGTAGCTCTTTCCTCCAAATTTTCAACTACTTTCAAAGCCTTCTCATTCTTAGCTTCAACACTCATAGTGAGCTGTGCAAAGCTGTAAAGACGGGTATAAAGCAGATAGAACTCATTAAGAGTCTTAACATACTTCTTCATCTTATGGACTGCATTTGTAGAATCCTTAAGATTGCTTTCTGCCCACTCCTTTATACTTTCGATTTCTTTCACACACTTCTCATAGTCTTTTTTAAACTTTTCGGACTCAAAGGATTTGTATAGTTCATCCAAACTCCATCTCTGATTCATCGGGTAACCTCCACTCATTTCTTTTTATGTATTATGCATTACCAATAAGCTTCTGCTTGAGCTCCTTTTCTATTGTGACAAGCTCAGCTTCAGCCTGCTGTCTCTTGAGTCTGCCTTCCTTCTGGATGTTAAGAGTCTCATCAATTGTAGCAATAAGATCCACATTTACCTTCTTCAGAGTTTCTATATCCACCACTCCGCGTTCTGTTTCCCTCGCCAGGTCAATTGAGCCAGTCTTCAGCATCTCTGCATTCTTTAACAACAGGGTATTGGTAGTATCAGTCACTTCCTTCTGCACTGCCAAAGCATTCTTCTGCTTAAGAAGGCTTATTGCAATAACAATCTGGTTTTTCCACAGGGGTATGGTATTTAATATAGAGCTCTGTATCTTTTCCACCAGCACCTGGTTGTTGTTCTGAATAAGCCTTATCTGCGGAGCTGTCTGCAGGGATACCATCCTGCTGAGCTTCAGATCATGTATCTTCTTCTCAAACCTGTTTGCCATCTGTATAAGGTCGTTCAGCTTCTGAGCATCTACAGGGTCGTTGGTTTCCTTCACCTTCGCCTGCATTTCGGGGATTATCTTTTCGCTTATTTCCTTAAGCTTCAAGGTTCCTGCCATTATGTAATAGTTGAGATTGCCGAGGTATTCAAGGTTTTTCTCAAAAAGGTAGTCCAGCAGTGTAATATCCTTCAGAAGCTGCATCTTTGACTTGTCAAGCTCATCAACAATCTTCTCTATCTCGGTGCTTAGCTTCTGATATCTTGCTGCAAACTTCTGAGTGCTGTTCACAAGGGACCCGATAAACGGGAATTTTGACATGAAGCTTTTCCCAGAGCTCACTCCGTCAACATCCAGCTCCTTTACCTTCAGCATAAGGTCAGTGAGTATGTCGCCTACATAGCCGCCATCCTTTGATCTTACCTCGCTTACAACATTATCAGCAAAGCCTGCAATCTGGCTTTGGGCTCCCACCCCGTACTGAAGTATGAACTGGGAATCCTCCAAATTAATGGTCTTCATTATTTCTTCCAGCCTTTGCCTCTGCTCAACCGTAAGCTTGGAAATTTCAACTTCCTCCAGCTTGGTTTCCACAGCTTTATATTTTTCAGTTTCCATAAGCACTCCTCCTCCGTATGATTATATATACGTAAATTTGCAATTTTCTACTAACGGAATATAATATCATTTTATCATTATTTTCTCAAAAATGTATACGCAATATCAATTTAACTTCCATTTTATGTACAATCAGCCTCCGGTGTAATATAATTACTTATATCGTACATCCGAGAGGAGATGCTAAAATGATTGCTTATAGAAAGCTGACACATGAGGATTATAATGATATAGTTGATATTTGCAGGGATATTTGGGAAGGTACCGATTATCTGCCTGAGCTTTTCCATGCATGGGTTGATGATAAAGGCTTGTTTTTAGGAGCTGTAGACACTGATACTAATAAGGTCATCGGAACGGACAAATATTCGGTGCTTTACGACGGCACAGGCTGGCTTGAAGGTTTGAGAACCCATAAGGATTACCGTGGAAAGGGAATAGGAAAAGAGCTTGCCTTGAGAGTGTTCAAAGAGGCTTTGGATGACCTTGGCGGGGACAAGATAAATAAAATTGCCTTTGCTACCCACATTTCCTCTGTTGAGAGCATCAGCATGATGAAAAAGCTGGGCTTCAAGCTTGAGCAGGAATACATATTTGTACAGAAGAACTATGAGGATGTGAAGGATACTCCGAGCAGCAAGGACTTCTCCATAGAAAGCTGGGAACCTACTTATGAGGAATTTAAAGAGCTTCCTTATATTAAAAGAAGAAATGGCATACTGCCCTTTGCTTTTTACTTCCAGATGCCCACTCCCGAACTATATAAAGAGCTGGTTGCGGATAAATGCTTCATATCAGTAAACGGTTATAGGGGAATGCTCAAATTGAAAGGCGAGCCTCACTTCATAGTATTTGATGAGAGCATTGAGGGCATAAATGCTTTTATGGATTACTCATTACTGATGTTTAAGGACAAATGCCCCTCTCCGCCTCTGACCTCAGTCATGCCAGAGGACTCGGAGCTGATTGAGTTGTTAAAAGCTGCTGGATTTGGCACAATGGCATCCTGGTCTTGTGATTATCTCTATTTTATATATTCAAGCAACAGGGCATAGCACCTATGAAGCGCATACAAATGTATGTGCTTTTTTGTATGCAAAATATGTGAAAAATCAGCGAAATATGATAACATATTTATATAATTATGTTAAATAAAAGAAATGAGGACTTCCTATGATTCATTCTTTTTTCGATAAGTCATTTAAAGCCATTTTACTTTTGGCTTTGATTTCATCTGCATTCATTCTGCCGCTTTTTATAATGGTCCAGCCACCTCACCCCACTGCGGTTTCCGAAGTCTGGCAGTACCGTTATGGAGATTCCGAGAAAAATGCTCAAGGTATTCCTCTATGGGTTTACGACAAAAATGAGGATCCGAGCTGGAAGTCCTTTTCTTACCCCGGCCAGCCACCAGTCAAACCTGACACAGGTGATGTATGGCTTCGCACTCAGCTTCCTGCCAAGGATTGGGAAATTCCACGCATAATGTTCACAACCAATGACCAGCTCTTCGAGGTCTATTTGGAGGACAAGCTGATTTATAAGTTTGGGAACATAGAGCAGCATGATGACCGGATTGCTCCCGGATCTCCCTGGCATATAATAAAACTTCCTGAAGACTATCATGGCAAAACAATATTCTTAAGGATGCATACCCCCTTTAATAGAAACCTTGGGCTTGTAAGAAGGTTTGAAATTGGGTCGGAAAACGAGCATTACTCTTATCTTGTAGCTAATGAAATTGATAATTTGCTGCTGACAACACTTTTCACCTTCCTTGGCTTCAGCCTGGTATTCATATATATGCTGAGGAGAAGTGTCAACTACGAGTTCCCTGCACTGGGCTTGTTCTCCATAAGTATTGGTGTCTGGCTGCTTGCAGAGACCAACTTCAAACAGTTGTTCCTGGACGCCCCCAGATTTTGGCTTTACGTAGCCTTTCTGTCCTTCTATCTTATGCCGGTAGGTTTTATGATATTTGTGGAAAGAGTGTTTTCCCCCGGCAATATTTATATGAAGATGATGTGGAGGCTCAATACATTCTTTGCTGCAGTCACTCTTTTACTGGATGTAACCAGGATGGTTCCTTTCATATTCACGCTTCAGGCTTTTTATATAGTACTTTTTCTAAGCGCCATAACTATTTTTGTTACCATTGCTAAGGCTGCAAAGGCCAACAGCTATGAGACAAAGGTTTTCCTATGGGGTTTCACACTGTTTTTGCTGTTTGGTTTTTATGACATATTAGGAATGTACTTTAGAATCGTGCCTTGGTCTCAGTACATTATACCCTATGGAATGTTCATATTCCTGCTTTCCATGATATATATACTAGGCCGGAGGTTCACAGAGGTATATGACAAGCTGAAGGTGTACTCCGAGGATATCAAAGCCAAAAACGAAGCACTTCATCATGCATATGAGGAAGTTAATGAGTCAAAGGATAAGCTGTCGGAATGGAATAGAGGTCTGGAGCAGACTATTCAAAAGAGAACCGCTTCGGTAAGAAACCTTCTGGATCATGCAGGTCAAGGCTTCCTGACTTTTGGAGCAGACCTTGCGGTAGGAGCGGAGTTCAGCTCAGAATGCTATAATATTTTCGGCTGCAATATCAATGGCATGACCTTTCCCGAGCTAATATACCCTGATAATGCTGAAGAAAGGGACTTTCTAAAAGCTCTTATCGGGAAAATACTTGAAAAAGAGGATGATGCTCAGAGGAGTATATATATTACTCTCCTACCCGAGGAAGTATCCTTTGGCAGTAAATGCATCCAAATAAGCTATAAAATAATAACAGATAAGGACTTAGACATCTCCGAGATGTTCATGGTCATCCTGACCGATATCACATATAAGCGCATGCTGGAGGATAAGGTGGAGCAGGAGCGCAATGTTCTAAAGATGGTGGTAAAGGTAGTTACCAGCTATAACGATTTCCTGGAAACCATCAAGGATTATAAGGAGTTCTGCAGATCCACGCTTCCCTATCTCTTGGACTGCAAGCAGCCTTTTGATGAGGTTGTTTACGAAATTTGCCGTACAATCCATACCTTTAAAGGTACTTTTAGTTTGTTTGATATGTCAAATATCATTGTAAAGCTTCATGGCTTTGAAACGGAAATATCGAATCTCAAGGACAATAAGGCTCCATCCAGCATGGATAGGCTGAAGGAGTATGTTTCAGAGCAAGATACTGAAAGCTGGCTTGAAAATGATATTAATATACTAAAAAATATATTGGGCGACCAATTCTTAAATAAGGAAGATACAATTGTTATTGAGAAGAGCAGACTGTTGTCAATAGAGGAGAAGATGCTCCTAATGCTCCCCTCGGCTGAATGCAGGCTGCTCCTACCCGATATCAGGAAGCTCAGGCAAAAACCTTTCAAAGAGGTTCTCAGCGGGATGTCCGACTATGCTCAAAAGCTAGCTGACAGACTGGATAAGATGATGAATCCTGTTGAGATTGATTCAGATAGTATACTTGTTGACATGGATAGATATCAAGGTTTTTCAAAAGTTCTAATCCATGTTTTCAGAAATATTATTGACCACGGACTGGAAACGCCGGATGAAAGACTGGAGCTGGGCAAACCAGAATACTGCAATATACATTGTGAGATAAAGCTTGTTGATAATAATATCAGCTTAATAATATCTGATGATGGAAGAGGCTTCGACTTTAAGAAAATCAGACAAAAGATTATTGATCGGGGAATTCTAGCGGAAGAAATAGCGTGCAGCCTTGCGGATAGTGAAACTGTCAGACTGATGATAGATAACCATATCTCAACCAAGGATGATATAACATACACCTCAGGTAGAGGATTGGGTTTATCGGCAGTAAAGGAAGAAACGGAAAAACTGGGAGGAACCTTCAGAATAGATGCTCACAGCGGGAATGGTACACGCTTCTTATTCCAGCTCCCTTATGAAGCAGCAATTGAAGTGCCAAATTTGTCTGCTGCCGCAATAATGGATCCCTTGGTCGAAACAGCGAAGGATTTCATGATCAATGAGTTGAAATGTGAGAACATTAGGTCATATAAAAACAGTTTCAGCAAGCTTGAAAGCATTTTACTCAAGGACTTCACTTGTTCTATCGGAATAAAGGGAATAGTATTTGGCAGATTTGTCTTTACAATGGATAGAAGGCTTGCAGAGAATCTCTTGGAGAATATTGTGATAGACGAATTGTCCAAGGAAGAAATTGATATTTATATCGAGGATGTAATTGCTGAGACCTCAAATATTATAGTTGGAAACTCCATAAAGAAATTCCCAGGGCTTGAAGATCTTATAGTTATCGAGCCGCCTATAGCCATAAGGCTTCCTGATGCAGTGATACGGTTTATAGATTCGACCGCTTGGAGCTGCAGAATCGAATCAGAGTACGGGAATATGAATATAAGCTTTATAGTGCCCTATGATAGCAGCTTTGAACCAAATGAAAATAAGGAACCTTCCTAGTTAGGAAGGTTCCTTATTTTCTACGGCACGAATACCTTTAGAAAGCGTTTCTTAACTTCTATATCCAAGGGGAGATTCGGCCCCCGCTCCCCGTCAATATCAGTCTCACAGCTTCCATCGCAGGCAATCATAAGCTTATCTGTATGAAAGTGATACAGATTTGGGTCTCCAATATGCTCTCCCCTTAATATTTTCAAAAATATAGAAAACATATTTGTGATATTGGTATTCTTTATCGCGATGACATCCATAAGTCCGTCATCGATTTTTGCATGGGGTGCAAGTTTGTTGAAGCCCCCTGCAGAGCTGCCGTTTAATATCAGAAACAACAGGAAGCTGTCTTCAATTACATTACTTCCATACTGCAGTCTCATTTTAAATGGAGTAAACTTCGGTATTTCCTCTATACCCTTCATATAGTACGCCAATTTGCCAAGAGCATTTTTAAGGTTTGTATCGGTTTTATAAGCTACGTCCGTCAGCAGACCTGCACTGCATACATTTAAAAAGTAGCTGTCGTTAACTCTTCCGATATCAACCTTTTTAATTTTTCCATTTTCTATAATATCGCAGCAAGCTTCAATGTCTCTGGGTATATTAATATGTGCGGCAAAATCATTGGCTGTTCCGAAAGGAAATATTCCAACCGGCAGGTCAAGCCTTCTGGATGCCATAATGTTTATGACACTGCTCAACGTACCATCACCACCGGAAATGCAAACAGCGTCATAATCTTCATGAATATCAAAGAATGCTTTTTCAAGAGTATTGATGTCGCTGCTTCTAAAGGGAACCATCATAAATCCGGATTTCTGGAATCTTTCAATCAGATAGTCCAGCTTATTCTTGAGAGTTCCATCTCCAGAGTAGGGATTATATATGAACTTCAGTTTTTTCATGCTTTCACCTCATTAAACATCATTATAGCATTTATAAAAGTATATTCTACTATTTTTTGTCATTTTCATCCTCTTTATGAAATAATAATTTATATATATCGGGAAAAACTAATTGCAGAACAAATTTTTAAATTTGAAAGGTAGGGAAATATGGAAAACCAAGAAAAACACAAAGGTACCTTTGAAAACAGCATTGCAACTCAGGAAGCGGACATAAAAAAAGCCCGTCTTGTCTCCAGTATTATGGAGAAAGCGGAGCAGGGTGATGAAGAAGAAAACAAAGGTAGAAGCTAAACTGCCTACCGGGTTCGAATCCGTGATATAAAAAAATCAGTGTCTTATTTAATACACTGATCATGAATTCTTTAATGGCGGAGAAGGAGGGATTCGAACCCTCGCGCCAGTTTCCCGACCTACGCCCTTAGCAGGGGCGCCTCTTCGACCAAACTTGAGTACTTCTCCTTGGACTACTTCATTAAAATTATATGAAATTATTCTGGAGGAGAGAGAGGGATTCGAACCCTCGGACGCTTTAACACGCCTCTGGTTTTCAAGACCAGCTCCATAAACCGCTCGAACATCTCTCCTCGAGTGAACAATATCCATTATAACAAGATTATTTTTAAGTGTCAATAAACAAATGTTATGTTATATGGCAAATTAGTGTCAGTGATTCATTTATATGACAGCTTTATTTATATGCAGCTTTCAAGGTTGTTATGCACGCCAAGCCAACACTTGACGTGCATAGGATTTCACTGTTATTTTTTTATTCTATCTATTCCACCCATATAAGGTCTAAGTACTTCAGGTATCATTACACTGCCATCTCCTTGTTGGAAGTTCTCCAATATGGCTGCTACTGTCCTTCCTATAGCTAAACCTGAGCCATTAAGAGTGTGAATGAATCTTGGCTTTTCCTTGGGATCCGGTCTGAATTTTATATCTGCTCTCCTGGCTTGGAAGTCTTCAAAATTGCTGCAGGAAGAAATTTCAACATACCTTCCGTAGCTTGGCATCCATACCTCCAAATCATAGGTCTTTGCGGACGAGAAGCCTATGTCGCCTGCACACAGGCACATCACCCGGTAAGGGAGCTTTAAGAGCTTCAATATGCCTTCTGCATCTGCAGTCAGCTTCTCTAATTCCTCATAGGAGTTCTCAGGGTCTGCAAATTTTACAAGTTCAACCTTGTTGAACTGATGCTGCCTTATGAGTCCTCTTGTATCCCTTCCGGCCGAGCCTGCTTCAGCCCTGAAGCAAGCAGTATAGGCTGTATGCTTTATGGGAAGTATTTTGCCATCAAGTATCTGTTCTCTGTACATATTCGTAACAGGCACCTCGGCAGTCGGTACAAGGAAGTATTCAGTGTTCTGAACCTTAAAGGCATCCTCTTCGAATTTTGGCAGCTGTCCTGTACCCATCATGCTTCTTCTATGAACCATAAATGGAGGGAATATTTCTGTATAGCCGTTTGCAGTATGAGTATCCAGCATCAAGTTTATTAGAGATCTCTCCAGCCTTGCTCCAAGTCCCCTGTAAAAGGTAAATCTTGCTCCTGTAACCTTTGCTGCAGTTTCAAAATCCAGTATGTTGAGATCTACACCGATGTCCCAATGGGCTTTTGGCTCGTACTCAAATTTTGTTGGCTCTCCGTTCTTCCTGATTTCCAAATTGTCTGCGTCAGAACTGCCGTCAGGTATGCCATCATACGGGGTATTGGGGATTGTCAGTAGTATGCCTGTTATTTCTTCATCCAGTTCTCTTACCTTTTCATCCAATTCCTTTATCTTTTCAGATGCCTCCCTCATTTCCAGAACCATTTGTTCAGCATCCAGCTTCGCTTTCTTAAGCTTGGCAACCTCTTCAGATACTTTGTTTTTCTTGCTCTTAAGCTCCTCTACCTCGTAGATTACCTGTCTTCTTTTTTCATCAAGCTTCATGATGTCATCAATTCTGAAATCCTGTCCCCTTCTTGAGAGCTTTCTCTTTATCTCCTCAGGGTTTGATCTGATTGCTCTGATATCCAGCATATTATATACCTCCTTTTGAAAAATTGGAAAAATAAAAAAGCCTTCCGTCTCAAATACAAGGGACGGAGGCCTTCCGCGTTGCCACCCTAATTAGCAGTAATTATTAATTACCACTCTCTCAAACATATAACGGCTGTGCCGGTACTGCTCCTCGCAGACTGCTCCAGGATGGACACATATAAGCTGTCTGCCGGCTTGCACCCACCGCCTGCTCTCTTAACGACACACTTATTGTTTTTCCCTTCAAAGCATTTCTAACATATATTGTATATATTTTTTAATAGTTTACTACTTATTATGCACATATGCAACTGTTTTATGAAATAATTATGCTGCCTTGCCAATATATTTGCACCGGCAGCATACTTTTTGTCCAGATAACAATTGTCCTTTTCAAACTCCAAGTAAAATATATAGTCAACTATCTCTTTTTTGCTTTTGAAATATATAATTGTGCCTACTGCAATGCCTGCCTCTTCTGCAATTGTCTTGACCTTGGCATTATGATAGCCATCTCTTGCAAATACCTCTAGCGCATGCTTTGCAATTAAATCCTTCTTCACACCTTATCCCCCTTCATTATATATACTTTATTATATCAATTTTTGCGTATATTTGTCTAACTGCAGGGCAATAATTCAGATATGCATGTTAATAAATGGAAGAAGGGAAAGGAGAGCATCATATGAATAAGCTTGATATTATAAGTCAGCTTGCAGATTTGAAAGAGATAGACTACAAGAACACACTGGCAATAACCAGTATGATTGAGCTGCTTATAGAAAAAGGCGTTTTGGAAAGGCATGAAGTCGCTGTAAAAGCACAATTCTTGGAGGATCAAACTCTGGCAGAGATAAAAAGAAGCAATAGATTCGGTATTAGCTAATACCGAATCTATTGCTGTTTTTGACTAAAATATGGTAAATTATAATCAACACAATGACCTATTTTGCTTTGGGGGTGATCAGTGTGAAGAAAATCGAAGAAGTACTTCAAGCTTTGCATGAACTGGAGGTTAAAACAGAAAAAGGGGTTTCTGCCTCTGAGATAAGTAAAAGGATGAATATCGACAGGACAAATATCAGTCGATATTTGAACCAGCTTTATAGTGAAAAGAAGATTTTGAGAATTAACGGCAGACCTGTTCTGTATTGCTCAGTAAAGTGTAAAACAGCTGATATAACCCCAAACATGCGAGTTGGTGAAAATAGCCTGGATAAGATCGCAGGAATCCATCAGAGTCTTCAGGTGCCAGTACAGCAGGCAAAAGCAGCTATTTTGTATCCTCCTAATGGACTGCACACCTTGATTCTGGGAGGAACCGGTGTAGGAAAATCCATGTTTGCCGAGCTTATGTACCAATTTGCTGTAGAATCAGGGGTAATAGCTTCCAATGCACCTTTCATTCGTTTTAACTGTGCGGATTATGCAGATAACCCTCAGCTTCTTATATCTCAAATCTTTGGAGTTAAAAAAGGCGCCTATACCGGCGCCGATAAAGATCGGGAAGGACTCTTGAAAAAGGCGGACGGAGGAATGTTCCTGCTGGATGAAGTGCACAGACTATCACCCCAGGGGCAGGAAATGCTTTTTACCTTTATTGATAAGGGCTTCTTCGAACCTTTGGGAGAGACGGAGAAAAAAGTATATGCAGATGTGCAGATAATTGCCGCCACTACAGAAGAACCTCAGTCCTTCCTATTAAATACCTTTGCAAGAAGAATTCCTATGATTATAAATCTACCGTCCCTAAAAGACAGAGGGCTCAATGAACGTTTCTATCTTGTTGAAAGCTTTCTAAGACAGGAATCAAAGAGAATCGGTAAAGGCATATATATTGACAAAAGCTCCATAACATCCTTTTTACTATACGATTGTCCAAACAATATCGGTCAATTGAAAAGTGACATACAGTTGGCTTGTGCCAGAGCATTTGTTAATTACAAATCAAAGAATGAAGACTATATGCTGGTTGCGCAAGCAGATCTTCCGCAGCACGTTAAAAAGGGTATGCTGAACCTCCAGAACAATAGAAACGAGGTTGATTACCTCCTTAAGAGCAAAGGGGATATCCTGAGATACAGCTATAAAGAGGAACAAGAACAGAGTCCAGAATACCCTCATCAGGACAGTGAGGATTTTTACGATATTATCGAGAAAAAACTTCAGCTTCTTAAGGAATCAGGAATGAAGGAAGAAGAAATCAATCATATTGTAAATATGGACATTGAAAGTCATTTTAAAAAATATATAGGAGAACTCCCTGAAAAGTTGAGAAGAAATGAGATTTCTAAAATTGTGGCCGCTGAAGTAATGGATTTAGTTATGGAAATAATCGAACTGGCACGGGAAAAACTCATGCGGGAATATGATGAAAAAATTCATTTCGGCTTGCTTTTACATGTTAACAGCTTTATAGAAAGGGCAAGAAAAGGAATCAGTATATATCATCCAAAGCTCAATTCGATTCGTGTAGAATATCCTGATGAGTTTTTAGTTGCCATGGAAGCTGCAAAGCTTATGGATAATAGATTGGGAATACATACGCCCCTTGATGAAATAGGATACTTGACAATGTTCTTAGCTTCAAACCCTTTAGAATCAATCTCAGAAGAAAAGGACAAAGTAGGAATACTGGTAATCATGCATGGTAATTCAACTGCAAGCAGTATGGTTGAGGTATGCAATTCTCTGGTCGGGACAACTCATACTGCAGCCTTGGACATGCCCCTTGCCATGAGCCCCCAGACAATGTATATCACCGCAAAAAATACTGTGCTGGAACTGGATAATGGAAAAGGCGTACTTCTGATGGTTGATATGGGTTCTCTTGTAAATTTCGGTGATATGATAAGCGAAGAAACCGGTTCATTGGTGAAGACGATTGATATGGTAAGCACACCCCTTGTCATGGATGCCTGCAGAAAGGCTGTACTAGGTAGAGACCTTTACTATATTTATGACAGTATTAAAGAAGCTTATCAATTGAATGCATTGGAAAATGCAAAGGGCGGCTCTGTGAAAAAAAGTATAATAATCACAGCTTGCTTTACAGGAGAAGGTGCATCCCTGAAGCTTAAGGAAATTATTGAGCATAAGCTGGAACAGCGGTATGAAACTGAAGTGATCCCTTTAGAGATTATTAATAAAAATGAGTTCTTAAGCAAGATAGAGCGCTATAGAGAAAGGTACAAGGTTCTGGCAGTTGTAAGTACAGTTGATGTAACCCTGGAGGATATTCCTGTGATTCCTGCAATAGAGATTCTTACCTATGAAGGAATAGGGCGGCTTGACAGTATAGTCAGGGAGGAGAACACCTACCTTGGAGTAAAGAAATCCCTGAAGGAGCATTTATCAGCCGTAGACTGTGAAGCCGCGGTAGATAATGCAAGGTACATTATTGACAACATTGAACAAAGCCTGAAAGTGCGGGTAAAAAGTGAAGTGAAGATAGGAATTATCCTTCATATGAGCTTCCTCTTGGACAAGCTTAAGCAGGGCGGGCGGGAGACTATATTCAATGACTTGGACAGCTTCAAAGAACTATATGGCCTTGAGCTTATGAAAGTCAGCCGCTGCCTGATACCTCTGGATAAGCACTTCGGCATTAAGGTAGGTGAAAATGAATCGGCCTATATATGTAAAATGTTTTTATCAAATAATGAACTTGAAGCAATAAGTGTGTAAACCGAGAAAGTGTGTAAAAAGTGTGTAACTTGTTTTACACACTTTTTTTATCTAAAAAATCCGAATTTTCAAAAATCACACTTTTATAAAAGGCTGGAATTGCAGCATATTTGCAGGCATAAAATAATATGCAAATTTTCTTAATCTTTCGCGTGGTTTGGCAGCAAATTTGCAAATATATAAAAATGACAAGAAGTAAAGGGAGGTGCATCAAGCGGTCATGAAAAAATCAACTGTTATTGTAAATAGCGAATGCGGACTGCATGCAAGGCCAGCAAGTATGCTGGTAAGTACTGCAATGAACTTTTCTTCAGATATTCTTATTAAGAAAAATGATAGGACAGCAAATTGCAAAAGCATCATGAGCATATTAAGCATAGGCGCCTCAAATGGAGACGAGTTAGAGATTGTCATCGAAGGTCCTGATGAAACCGATGCATTCAATACTATAAAGGATTTGTTTGACTTCCGTTTAGCAAATGCCTGACAAAAATATCTTGGCAAATAGGTAAACATCCAGTGCGCAGTAATAGTTAGTGGTACAAGGAATTAGTAGAGGAGGGTGAAGATTGTGTTGAGGGTTATGCTGGTATGTTCCGCAGGCATGTCTACCAGCCTGTTGGTGACCAAGATGAAAAACGCTGCAGCAAAAGATGGTATTGACATTGAGATTTTTGCAGTACCGGAGGTTGAGGTAAAGGAAAGTATCGATCATGCTGATGTAGTACTTCTGGCTCCACAGGTAAGATTTCTATTTAACAAAATGAAGCAGGAGCTTGAACCCAAGGGAATTCCTTTAGCAGTCATTGACGGTATGAACTATGGGCTGATGAAGGGAGACGCTGTAGTTAAACAGGCGTTGGAGCTTACTGCTGCCACTAAGTAGCAGTATAGTCTTACAAATAATAAAAAGGGGGATTAATATGAAAAAGTTTCTGGAATTCATGGAAAAGTATTTTGTTCCAGTAGCTGGGAGGATCGGTTCACAAAGACACCTTGTAGCTGTACGTGACGGCTTTGTAAGCATCATGCCGCTGATACTTGCAGGTTCAGTGGCCGTATTGTTGAACAACACACTGTTCAAATGGGTGCCTGCACTAGGTATTTTGACAGGTATTAACGGCAATGTATGGTGGGGTACCTTTGCCATTATGACCTTGGTAGTAGTATTCTCGATAGGTTATAACCTAGCTAAGAGCTATGGTGTAGATGCTTTGGCTGCCGGTTTGATCTCCGTTGCCTCTTTCATCACTGTTACACCTCAAGCCCACGGTAATGCAGGCTGGGGATATATTCACTGGGGATACTTGAACGCTTCGGGCTTATTTACAGGTATTATAGTTGCACTCATAGCAACTGAGATATTTGTTAAACTCATGAAAAGGAAACTTACAATCAACATGCCTGAAAATGTACCGCCAGCGGTTGGCAGAGCCTTTGCCGCAGTTATACCAGGTATGGTGGCATTATACCTTTTCGCAATAGTTGGGCATATAATCACAACCGTTGGGGCAAACAGCCTTTATGATATCATCTATAAACTCATTCAGGAGCCTCTTCAGGGTTTTAGCCAAGGATTAGGCTCAGCCATTACTCTTGCAATACTTATGAATGTATTCTGGTTCTTTGGGCTGCATGGCGGCAACATTTTCGATCCAATAGTGAACTCACTATACCTGCCCGCTCTTGAAGCAAACGCAAGTGCTGTACAGCAGGGTGTCGCCGCTACTAACATCGTAACAAAGTCATTCTATGATTCCTTTGTTCACATTGGAGGCTGTGGTGCAACTTTAGCCCTTATTGTTGCCATATATATAGCCACCAAGAAAAGGGATGAGTACAAACAGGTTGCCAAGCTGTCAGGACCTGCAGGGATATTTAATATCAACGAACCCATGATGTTTGGCTTGCCACTCATTCTCAACCCTATGCTTCTGATACCGTTTATACTTATACCGGGCGTACTGACCTTCATTGCTTATATCGCAACCGATTGGGGACTGGTGCCAAAGACATTTGTGCAGATACCATGGATTACCCCGGTTGGAATAAGCGGGTTCCTGGCTACAGGTGGCAGTATCAGGGGAGGCTTGCTGTCAGTAGTAAACTTTGCAATTGCAGTACTCATATACCTGCCTTTTGTAAAGCTGGCTGACAATATGGCAAGCGAACCTAATACAAGCCACAACGAGAAAAGTAATAAGTCAATAAATCAGAGCGCTTGATATTCAAGTGCTTCTGGCACTGAGCATGATTTAATATGTGGGAGGTAAGGGCGTGTATTTCCTTACCTCGTCACATTTATCCAAAATATACTTTATCACTATCCAACAGTAATACGACAAGGAGTGTTTTTTATGGATTTGGAAACTATGGTATTTACAATCATTGCACACAGTGGCGATGCAAGAAGCTCAAGTATGGAAGCGATCGGACATGCAAGAAATGGAGAGTTTGATAAAGCCAATGCATGTCTGGATGAAGCCAATAAGAAATTGCTGTTGGTACATTCAGAGCAGACAAAGCTCATTCAAGCAGAAGCACAAGGCCAGGAAACAAAGGTGTCCCTGCTGCTTGTACATGCTCAGGATCATCTTATGGGTGCAATGACTGTAAGGGATCTGGCAGGAGAATTCATTGAACTGTATAAAATAATGAATGCAAATAGGGGTTAGCCCTGCAGTAATATTCTTAAGTATATTGGGGGAACCGGAATGAAACAATTAGGAATTTCAATCTACCCTGACAGAGCTAGCCAGGAAGAAAACAAAGCATACATTTCACTTGCTTCTCAATATGGCTTTACAAGGATATTTACCTGTCTTATATCTTCTGATGATGATATTGACATGGTTAAATCAAAATTCAGTGATATTACCAGTCACGCTAAGGGATTAGGAATGCAAGTTATTGCTGATGTCAGTCCCTCTATATTTGATATCTTTGGCATAAGCTACCAGGATTTGAGGTTTTTCTTTGAACTGGGGCTGTCCGGAATCAGACTTGATCTGGGCTTCAGCGGGCTTGAGGAAAGCATCATGACCTTTAATCCTTATGGGCTCAAGGTTGAAATCAATATGAGCAGTGGAACCAGATATTTAGATAATATTTTTTCTCATAAACCAAATGTGGAAAATCTTATAGGCTGCCATAACTTTTATCCTCACAAATATACAGGGCTCTCCAGGAAGCATTTCGAAAAGTGTTCCAAACAGTTTAAACAAAACGGGATTAGGACGGCTGCTTTTATCTCCTCAAAGGAAGCCGGTTTTGGACCATGGCCGGTGAGTGAGGGACTTTGCACGTTGGAGGAGCACAGAAACCTGCCTGTTGCAGTACAGGCAAAGGACCTCTTCAATACCGATCTTATTGATGATGTTATCATTGCAAACGCCTTCGCGTCAGAAAGTGAGCTTATCGCCTTACACCACCTCGATAAAGAACTTCTGACCCTGGACGTACAATTGATTGAAGGCCTACCTGAAATCGAGAAAAAAATAGTCCTCGATGAGCTTCACTTTAACAGGGGAGATGTATCTGAATATATGATCAGATCTACTCAAAGCCGTGTAAAATATAGCATGCATAGCTTTAAGCTCTTTAATGCTCCAGCCATAAGGCGCGGAGATATTATGATAGACAGCAGCCTGTACGAAAGATACGCCGGGGAATTGCAGATTGCTCTTAAGGATATGGAGAACAGCGGAAGAACAAACGTTGTAGGCAGGATATCCGAGAAGGAAATATACTTGCTTGACCATATAGAACCCTGGCAGAAGTTTAGGCTTAAGTTGGAATAAGAACTAATCCCTTAATAATAAAGCTGACTATACTTGCGCAAGTATAGTCAGCTTTATTATTTAATATGCTTTTGCTACATAAACCATTTTTTCGGCCTTGCCACCGCAAACGAGGCATTTATCCCCTACATGCTCCTGATGGAAAGGCATGCACCTGATTGTTGCATTAGTATCTGCCTTTAGCTTATCCTCACAATCTCTGCTGCCGCACCACATTGTCTTCACAAAACCCGGTGTCTCCTGCATTATCTTTTTGAACTCCTCGTAATCCGTAGTGGTATAGGTCTTTTCCTCCCTATTCTTGAGGGCTTTGTTGAACAATGTAGTATGAATATCATCCAGAAGCTTGGTGATAGTCTCTGTAAGATTATCCATCGGTACAGCAAACTTCTCAAGGGTATCCCTTCTGGCTATTGTAACCTGGTTATTTTCAATATCCTTTGGTCCGATTTCCATTCTTATCGGAACGCCCTTCATCTCCCATTCGTTGAACTTCCAACCTGGGCTGTAAGTGTCTCTGTCATCCATTTCAATTCTGAAGCTCTTATCCAGCTCCTCTTTTACTGCTCTGGCCTTGTCAAGAACTCCCTCCTTGTGGAAGGCAATAGGGATAATAACAACCTGAACCGGAGCCACTCTTGGAGGCATTACAAGTCCTCTGTTGTCTCCATGCACCATTATTATTCCGCCGATAAGCCTTGTGGAAGTTCCCCAGGAAGTGGTCCAAGCATGTTTTTGTACTCCATCCCTGTCCAGGAATTTTATGTCAAACATCTTGGAGAAATGCTGTCCCAGGTTGTGTGATGTACCCGCCTGCAAAGCCTTTCCGTCGTGCATCATCGCTTCCATTGTATAAGTATCTAACGCTCCCGCGAATTTTTCCTTCTCACTCTTCTGTCCGAGTATCACCGGCATTGCCAGCTCATCTTCAGCAACCTGCCTGTATATTTCAAGCATCTGCATTGTTTCCTTCTGAGCATCCTCATAATCTACATGAACGGTATGCCCTTCCTGCCACAAGAACTCAGCCGTCCTAAGGAACGGTCTCGTTGTCTTTTCCCAACGTACTACGTTGCACCACTGGTTTATCAGGAGTGGAAGATCTCTGTAGGACTGCACCCACTTGGAATACATATCGCAGATTATTGTCTCTGAAGTCGGCCTTATGAATAGTCTTTCAGCAAGCTCCTCGTTTCCCCCGTGAGTTACCCACAGCACCTCTGGGGCAAAACCTTCAAAATGATCTGCTTCCTTCTTCAAATAGCTTTCAGGTATCAAAAGCGGGAAATATGCATTCTTATGCCCCGTAGCCTTAAATCTTTTGTCGGACACTCTTTGAATCCCTTCCCATACACCATAGCCATAAGGCTTTATTACCATGCAGCCCTTGACCGGAGCATAATCAACCATATCAGTCTTTAGAATGACATCGGTGTACCACTGGGAAAAATCCACTTCCATAGGGGTTATCTCTTTTACAAATTCCTGCTGCTTCTTATCAGCCATATTAATCTCTCCTTATCTGAATATATTATTGAATCGTAGTACTTTCCTAAAAATAAAAAAACCTTCGTCTTGTAAGGGACGAAGGTATACTCGCGGTACCACCCTATTTGAACGCACGTAATCAATACGTACATTCCTCTTAAACCTTTAACGCAGGTATACGATCGGAGTTCATCCATAGCTCTGAGGTCGGGTTCAATAAAAATGAGCCCGGAAAGCCTTCCAGCCGCTGAGCTTTCCTCTCTTTCAGCATCTTCTTATCTACTATTCCTCTTCATCACCTTGCGGTCTTAAGTTAAAATCATTATATATTATACCCATATGAGTGTCAATATACCTTGGCGGGCTTTGGAAAATTTCTTCATATTTAACAACTAAAAGTTAGCGTTTTGTCAACCAATTAAGCAAAATAAGAAGGATACTCGCGAATAATATCGAATTTATAAGTATATATTGAAGGTTAAATTTCTTCGCAAGGAAGTGTTCGCGTGTCAGGTTACAATGAAACAAAAGGCATTGATATGTTCGGTGAGGAAAATGGAGAACTCTTAAAGGTAATCCTTGACAGCATAAACGATGCCATCTGTGTAGTAGACGAAAACTGCATAACCCGTTACTGGAATCTGGCAGCAGAAAAGCTTTACCAGATTGATAGTGATAAAATAATGGGCAAGCATATAAAGGAGTTCTTCCCAAACTCATTGCTTCCTAGAATCATAAGAGAAAGGAAGGCTTATGACAATATCTACAACAGTCCCAAAGAAGGCTGCTACAATGTCATTAGCGCTTCGCCGCTATATATAAACGGCCGCCTTGTGGGTGGAATAAGCTTAGACCGCGATGCTACAGAATTCATAAAAACCTCTGAGCTGCTTGTAAAGGCTCAGTCTAACCTTAACGTACTTGAGCATGAAATATCAATAATCAATAAAAACCTATACTCCTTTTCTCAGATATTAGGCAACAACAAAACCTTCAGAGATAGCATCAGACTAGCCAGAGATATATCGAAATCGAATATAAATGTGCTTATAACCAGTGAGAGCGGTACAGGCAAGGAGCTTTTCGCCCGTGCTATACACATGGAAAGCGGGCGGAATGGTTATTTTGTACCTATTAACTGCAGTGCTATACCTAATGAGTTGATTGAAAGTGAGCTTTTCGGCTATTCAGCAGGAGCGTTCACCGGGGCTTTGAAAAGCGGCAAGATAGGAAAAATAGAACTGGCACATAATGGTACGCTTTTTCTCGATGAAATTGGAGATATGCCTTTAAGCATGCAGCCCAAGATACTGAGAGTACTGGAAAATGGAGAGATGACCAGGATAGGCAGCGAAAAAACCATAAAGGCTAATATAAGAGTAATTGCTGCTACTAACAAGGATTTGTCGGAAATGGTAGAAGCCGGCTTGTTCAGGAAGGACCTTTATTACAGACTGAACTCCGTTGTTCTTAACCTTCCGCCTTTAAGAGAAAGGAAGGATGACATCCCTTTGCTGGTAAACCGATTTGTTGAGGATTACTGCATGGAATACGGAATTAATATTCTTGGGATCACCCCTGAGGTTATGGATATATTCATCAACCATAATTGGGAAGGAAATATAAGAGAGCTGAAAAATGTCATAGAGCGAATCGTGGTACTGGCAAGAAACAAAGACACCGAAGTTATTGATATCTCATTTCTTCCTCAGAATCTGAGCAAGAATAAAAAATTACGCTCCGTCCCTAAGCAGGAGAGTTTATATGATCTGAATACCATATTGGACAATGCAGAAAGGGAAGCAATAATCACTGTAATGAGAATTGCAAAAAACAATAAATCCCATGCAGCGAAGCTATTGAATATTCCCAGAAGTACATTCTATTTCAAACTTAACAAGTATAATCTGGAAAAATGAAAAAGTCATTATTGAAACGTCAATATTTCGACATCAGTGTCAATATATTGACGTTTTTTGTATTGAAAATTAGTATAAGTGTCAATATATAGACACCCAAAATTGCAAATCGCTTTATAATGCCTGTTTTTGGCTTAATTTGATGTTCTTAAGCCTTTGGCACGCAAATTGCTATATAAATATATTATTGTAATTATTGAAAGGGGGAACTCCTGTGAGGATTGACCAGCACCCTATTATTTCATTTAACAAAGGTAAGAAAGTGAAGTTCTCATTTGACGGAAAAGAGTATGAGGGCTATGAAAATGAGCCCATTGCAGCTGCTTTACATGCTGCGGGAATCAGAGTTTTAGGGCACAGTCACAAACTGGGAAGACCCAGAGGTTTTTATTGTGCTATAGGAAACTGCTCTTCCTGCCTTATGGTAGTAGATGGTGAGCCAAATGTAAGGATCTGCGTGGAGAAGCTTAAAGAAGGAATGATCGTGGAAACCCAGATAGGAAAGGGGGATCTAAAGTGAAGCATACAGAAATAGTTGTAGTTGGCGGAGGTCCTGCCGGACTGTCTGCAGCCATAAATGCAGCAGCCTCTGGTGCTAAGGTTATGGTTATTGACAGGAGCAGCGAGCTTGGCGGGCAGTTGGTAAAGCAAACCCATATGTTCTTCGGCTCTCAGAAACAATATGCCTCTGTAAGAGGTATAGATATTGCAGCCATCTTAACCAATGAGCTTTTAAAATATCAGGACAAGGTAGAAATCATGAAGGATGCTACAGTGATAGGACTTTATGATGATGGAGTACTTTCAGTTGAAAAAGACGGAAAATACTTTAAGATAAAACCAGAATCAATAATTGTAACAACAGGAGCTTCAGAAAAGTTTCTCACTTTCCCAAATAACGACCTGCCGGGAATCTATGGAGCAGGGGCAGTTCAGACATTGATGAATGTACATGGTGTTGCACCTGGAAACAGCGTTATTATGGTAGGTGCAGGCAATATAGGACTTATAGTAAGTTATCAGCTTATGCAGGCTGGAATTAAGGTGAAAGCCATAATAGATGCAGCTCCTCGAATAGGTGGATATCTGGTACATGCATCAAAAATAAGAAGAATGGGTGTGCCAATAATGACTTCCTGCTCTGTGAAATATGCTCACGGAAAAGATAAACTTGAAAAGGTCACAGTCTGGAAGCTGGATGAAAAATGGCAGCCGATACCAGGCTCAGAAACAGACATAGAAGCAGATGTAATGTGCATCTCCGTAGGTTTATCACCATTAGGAGAGCTTCTATGGCAAATAGGCTGTGATATGAAATTCATACCCGAGCTTGGCGGACATGTTCCCTACAGAAATGAAGAGTTGGAGACAAGCATTAAAGGCGTATATGTAGCAGGAGACGTTGCAGGTGTCGAGGAAGCAAGCAGCGCTATGGTTGAAGGGCGGCTTGCAGGTCTCTGTGCAGCAAAGAATCTTGGACACGCTGCAAAGGAATTCGAAACCTTAAAGAAGGATTATATAGAACAGCTGAATTCTCTAAGATCAGGCCCTGTAGGTGAAAAAACACGCAAGGGTCTTAACCAATTGGTAGTATAAGGAGGTAAGTGATATGTTGGAAATAACCGGTATAGCAACTCCTGCGAATTTAGCTGATGTTACTCCTTCAGCGGAAAGAATGGCTAAAGGACCAGTTGCGGTGATAGAATGCTTCCAGAAAATACCCTGTAATCCATGCCAAACTGCATGTAAAAGGGGAGCAATAAAGGAATTTGAAGATATTAATAATAGGCCTGATATAGACCACGAAAAATGCAATGGCTGCACAATGTGTGTAAGCAATTGCCCAGGACTTTCTATTTTCGTAATTGATGAGACTTATTCTGAAAAGGAAGCACTGGTAAAGATTCCTTATGAATTCCTGCCGCTTCCTGAGGAAGGAAGTTTTGTTACAGGAGTAGACAGGGAAGGAAAGCCTGTATGCAGGGCAAAGGTGGGAAAGGTTCAGAATACAAAGGTTCAGGACAGAACACCAGTAGTATCGCTGGTCGTACCAAAGGAATTCTCCATGACCGTAAGATGCTTCAGCATAGAAGATTATTACAGCGATAACACCATGATATGCAGATGTGAAGAAATAACTCTCGGGGAAATAAGAGAATATATAAGAAAAGGCTATCAGAGCGTGGATGAAATTAAGAGAATATCCAGAGCAGGAATGGGTCCATGCCAGGGCAGAACCTGCAGACAGCTTATAATGCAGGAGCTTGCTTCAGCAACAGGCAAGAAAATGTCTGAGCTCAAAATGTCTACCTTTAGGCCACCAACAAAACCAATTAAATTAGGAGCTTTGGCTGGAGGTGAAGATAATGAATAAAACTGCAAGTGTTGTCATAATAGGTGGCGGCATATCCGGCTGCGCTATAGCTTATAATCTGGCAAAGAAAGGTGTAAAGGATATAGTTGTCCTGGAGAAATCTTTCTTGTGCAGCGGTTCTACCGGCAGATGCGGAGCAGGAATCCGAATGCAGTGGGGAACTGAAATGAACTGTCGTCTTGCTAAGTTCAGTACCGAATATTATGAAAAAGCTAATGAAATGCTTGAATACGAGTATGATATAGGATTTAAGCAAGGCGGCTATCTTATAGTAGCTGCAACAGAAAAGGAAGATGAGCAGTTCAAAAAGAATGTTGAGCTTCAAAACAGGCTTGGTATCCCTACAAAATATCTTACTCCAAAAGAGGCAAAAGAAATTATTCCTTATATGGATGAAACAAAGATAATAAGCGCAACCTTCTGCCCTAAGGATGGTCATTTGAATCCTTTCCATACCACTCAGGCCTTTGCCAATGCTGCGGTGCGTCTTGGTGTGGAAATAATGAAATATACTACAGTTACCGGTATTAAGGTAGAGAATGGAAAGGTTGTTGGAGTTGAAACTGATAATGGCTTCATATCCACTCCTATTGTAGTAAATGCAGCCGGTGGGTACTCAAAGGGAATAGGCGAACTGGCCGGAGTCGATATCCCGATTTATTCAGAAAGGCATCAGATACTTGTTACGGAACCTGTTGCACCTTTGCAGGGACCTATGTATATGGGTTTTTCACTGAATATCTATATTCAGCAATCCCCTGAGGGGAGCTTCATCATGGGAAGAGGCGATGCCAATGAACCTAGGGATGGCAGGATAAATTCCAGCTGGCATTTTCTTGAGGAAATGGCCAAATCCACCACAGAGCTGCTGCCGCTTCTTGGAAAACTGAATGTTGTACGCCAATGGGCAGGTCTGTACTGTATGTCCCCCGACCGACAGCCGATATACGGACCAGTGAAGGAAGTAGAAGGCTTCTATTTAGCTACCGGTTTCAGTGGTCACGGCTTCATGTTTGGCCCTGTTACAGGAGTGGTAATATCCGAGTCCATACTTGGAGAGACCCCTACTATACCGATTCACATGCTTGATAAGGACAGATTCATGCGTGGAGAACTTCTGCTAGAGCCATCGGTAGTATAGCATTTTTACAAATTGACTGATTATTAGGCTTATCAATATAGCCTTTTATTTGATATAATATTATAAATGGTATAAATAATCTTATTGTTTTGGGAGGTTATGTGGTTATGAAGGTTTTGGGTAAAAAACCCGAGCTCTGTATACAGTGTCATGCTTGTGAAAGCACATGCTCCAATACATGGTTCAAGGAAGATAATTCTCTTAAGTCCTGTATAAGAATTGGAGAGAATGAAAACGGGGACGCTGCAATCACCTCCTGCACCCAATGCGGGGAATGCATAGATATCTGCCCTGTTGAAGCTATAACAAGGGATAAGAACGGTATTGTCAGGATAAACAAAAGCATATGTGTCGGCTGCTTCATGTGCGTGGGCTACTGTCCCGAATTGGCAATGTTTATGCAAGAAGAATATATAGAGCCTTTCAAATGTGTGGCGTGCGGCCAATGTGTCAAAAATTGTCCAACCAATGCCATATTTATATGAGAAGCTTTTATTTGAAATATTAACGAAAGGGAAGCTTCTCATGAAACTCGTTTACGGGGCATGACAAATTAATGTGGAATATATGCCCCTACTCGTTATAGTTCAGGAATAAGCTTAAGGAGGAAGGTTCAATGAATATTGAAAATTTGAAATCAGCTCACAAGCTGCTTTGCGAGTACAAATACGAGCTGAAGAAAATAGAAAAAGGCTACACCAATAGAACATTATATGTGAACCTCAGTGATAAAGAGGTCAAAGAAAAGCCTGTGACGCAAATGATGAAGGATAAGTTCATTGGAGGCAAGGGCTTTGGATTATGGTACCTCTGGAATGCAGTATCAGAGAAAACAAAATGGAACGATCCAGAAAATGAGATAGTAATAGCTACCGGTCCATTAGGTGGAATTACACAATATCCAGGTTCCGGAAAGTCCCTTGTTGTAAGTCTTTCACCACTTACTGACATGCCTATTGACAGTAATGTTGGAGGATATTTTGGTCCCCTTCTTAAGTTCTCGGGCTTTGATGCTCTTGAGCTGCAAGGCAAGTCTGACAAGGATGTCATTATATTCATAGACGGCAATAATGGTGTGGTAAGAATAGAAGAAGCTCCTCTTGAGGCCATTGACAGTCATGTACTCGGCGAGCAGCTCACTGAAATGTACGCTGAAAATGAAGCAGACAAGAGAAATATATCTGTAGTATCTGCAGGTACCGCAGCGGAGCATACACATTTAGGCTTGTTGAACTTCACCTTCTATGATGTGAGGAGAAAAGCGACAAGACTGAAACAAGCCGGAAGAGGCGGAATCGGGACAGTATTCAGGGATAAGAGGATAAAGGCCCTTGTGGTTCGTTTCGAAGGCGTTAAGGGCAATCTCAATCACCCTGCTGATCAAGGCACATTAAACAGAACGGGCATTAAATTTCACAAGGAAATGCATGACCTTGACGATAAGCAAAACAGGATGCGACAGGTTGGAACCGCCAATATAATTGAGGTAATGGATCAGTATGATTTACTTCCAACTCACAATTATAAATTCGGCTCCCATAAGAATACCGGAAAAATTTCTTCAAAGGTTTTTAAGGAGAAAATAACCCAGGGTATGGCTGACGGCTGCTGGTACGGCTGCAGCATGGCCTGTGCCAAGGCAGTAGACAATTTCGTGCTCAAAACCGGTCCATACAAAGGACAGAAAGTCATAGTTGATGGTCCTGAATATGAGAACGCTGCAGGACTCGGTTCCAACTGTGGAATATTCGATCCTGACGCAATACTTGAGCTTAACTTCTACTGTGATACTTATGCCATTGATACCATTTCCTTCGGTACAATGACTGCCTTCATCATGGAGTGCTATGAAAACGGCATACTCAACAAAGAAAGGACCGGAGGCCTTGAGCTGAAGTTTGGCAATGCAGATGCAGCCCTGGAGCTTATACACCAGATGTCAAGGGGGGTCGGCTTTGGCAAGATAGCCGGACTAGGCACTAAGAAGCTGAAAGAATTTTTCATAAAGGAATTCAATACAGACCCGAGCTTTATAAATGACATAGGTATGGAACAAAAAGGGCTCGAGTTTTCTGAGTATATGCCGAAAGAATCCCTTGCACAGCAGGGAGGCTATGGACTTACCAACAAAGGACCACAACATGATGAAGCATGGTTGATATTCATGGATATGGTTAACAATCAGATTCCTACCTTTGAGAATAAGGCTGAAGCACTGCATTACTTTCCTATGTTCAGGACATGGTTTGGCTTAAATGGCCTTTGCAAGCTTCCTTGGAATGATGTAACGCCAGCAGACAATAAATATACAGATGAGCCCGCAAAGATTCCTGAGCATGTGCAGAATTACGTAGATATATTTAACGCAGTTACGGGAAACAGCATCGACAAGAACCAGCTTATTACCCAATCAGAAAGAGTATATAATTTCCAGAGAATATTCAACATTAGAATGGGTAAAGGTAAGAGAATAAATGACAGAATACCTTATAGAGCTATGGGTCCTGTTACTGTGGAGGAATATGAATCACGGCAGGAAAGATATGATGGTCAGCTTAAGGAACTGCTTGGCTTCGACCCAACAGGAAAGAGCACAGAAGCAAAGATAAAAGTAATGAGGGAATATAGGGAAGACCAGTATGAGAAGCTGACAGATGCTGTTTACAAGAGAAGGGGCTGGACAATGGACGGAATTCCAACCCTGGAAAAGCTCAAGGAGCTTGGAATGGATCTTCCTGAGGTAGTTGAAGTTGTAAAGAGACATATCTAAAGTACAAGGCGGTGCAGCATGATACATGTGAATGGCAAGGAGTTGCAGTGGGAGGAAGGCATGACAGTCACCGAGATGCTTAAACGAAAGACCTATACCTACCATAAGATAGTAGTAAAAATAAATGATGTGGTAATACCCAACGAACAATTTGAGACTACAGTAATACATGACGGAGACGATGTTAAAGCTATTCATCTTTTAGCAGGTGGATGATAAAATCCGGAGGCCAAGACCTCCGGATTTTTTTATATCTTTCTATATATCTTCCAGTATTATATCTTCATATTTAAGCAATCCAAGCTGGCTCAGCCTGATTCCTGCAATACTGTTCTTATAGGCAATCCCTGCTTGGGGGTGATATAAGAAAATCCACGGAGCATCATCAACTATCGTCTGCTGAATCTTCTTGTACATTTCTATCCGCTTCTCAGGATTGATAATCTCCTTTGCTTTGTTCATATTCTCTGTAACTATTTCTTTTTTGTAACTTGAAAAATTCGTCTTGCTCTCAGAGTTAAAGAGAGGCTGCAGGAAATTATCCAGATCTCCGGTATCACCAATCCACCGGCTTATATAAATATCACACTTATGTATGCACTCTAAATTCAAGTACTGAGACGGCTGAACTCTAATAAACTCACATTCTATCCCTATTTCCATAAGATCCTTAACAATAAAGTCTGTCAGAGGGTTATAGATTGAAGTGTCGCTTTCTTCTCTTGCTAATATCTTCAGCTTCTGTCCGGTTTTGCTCAGCCCATTTTTTTGCAATATCTCTTTTGCAAGCCTTGGGTTGTAGCCATATCCTACATCATTTGTGTTGTCTATCATGCTTGGAGGGAACGGCCCCTTTGCTTCTATACCCATTCCACCTAAAAGCTCATCAATAATTATTTTTTTGTTGATTACCATATTCAGTGCTTTTCTTACTTCCTTGTTCTGAACATAGGGAGAGTCTGACAATAGGTTGAAGCCCACATAGTAAGTACCTATGATGCTTCTGGTTTTTAATGTAATGCCCTCTACTCCCCTTATTGAATTAATGGTGTCCTTCTTATCAGCTATTATATAGTCGTACCTGCCCCCTATAAGCTCTTCTGCTGCATTTACATCATCAAACTTTACTATTATCTTCTTAATATAAGGCTCACCATTGTAAAAGTCCTTAAAAGCTTCAAGAGTAGCTCCAGAAGGTTGGATATCTACAAGCTGATAGGGACCGCAGCCCGAAAAACTGCACTTTTGAATCTCCTCCACCGGTAGTATGGCTGTACAAAACTGTCCCAAATTTAGAAGAAAACCAGAGTATGGCAATGTAAGGCTCACGGATATACGATGCTTGTCAAGCACTTTTATACCCCTGACTCCCTTCTCCCTCCCACGATTGTACTCTTCTGCTCCATCCACGCACATAAGTGCCCAGCTGTTCGGAGAATTGAGCTCTGGACTCAGAACTCTTTCAAAGGAATACTTTACATCCTCTGCATTAATCACTCTTCCATTATGGAACTTTGCTCCCTTTCTCAGCTGGAATACCCAAGTCAGGCCATCTTCCTCAAGATACCAGTTCTTTGCAATACCCGGCATTATTTGACCGGAAGAGCTTACAGTAAGAAGTCCGCTGTTGATATTGGACATAATATGGCTTCCAATATACTCAAAAGACATATGTGGATCATAAGTCTGCAAAGAGCTTGGAATACAAGTTGTCACTACGGAGTCATAGGTGCTCGGACCAGCTATTTCATGAATCAGCTTATCCGTAGAGCCTTTCAAATCTGATGAAGTATTTTGCAGGGATTCCAGAGATGTCTTTGTAAACTGTGTATATAGAGAAGCCTGCTCTACAGTTGAGATTAGTCTTTCAAAGGTTCTGCTCATTTCATGAGTGGAATTAACCACAGCTTCAAGATTAGATGTCTGCTTTATTATAGCGGTGTTTATCTCGTCAGATACACTGCTATTGTTGTCAACCGCTTTGATGATAGTATTGAATACCTCCATGGTATTCTTTGATATATCCGTACCTTCCTTAACCTTATCGATGGTTGTATCCATCGAATCCAGGGCTGTTGCGACACTATCATTTATTTCATTTATTATATCATTTATAAATTTTATAGAATCAACACTTCTCTGCGCCAGTTTCTTCACTTCCTGTGCAACAACAGCAAATCCTCTGCCGGACTCACCTGCTCTTGCAGCTTCAATAGCAGCATTGAGTGAGAGCAAATTTGTGCTATCTGCGATATCCTTTATAACATCAAGCATCTCATTAATGTTGGCAGCCTTGCTGCTCAGCATATTTACAACCTCTTTTGATTGCTGCACTGATGTTTCAATAACATTCATAGCTTTTATGGAATCATCAACCGCACTGCTTCCCTGCCTGGCAACACTCATTGTCTGTTCTGATATCTGCTTTGCATTTTCAGTGTTTGCAAATACCTCTTCTGCAAGTGCGGAATAATTGCTGATTTCGTCTACTAGCTTCTGAACTGAATCAATCTGTATTTCTACAAACTTTGATATGTTTCCGGTAACATCTATCAAGCTGTCAACTACAAGACCGGCCTCCCCTATTTTATTATCAATTCTGTCTACTATGCATTTCTGATTATTCTTACATAGTGCTATTTTATCATTATTTTCTTTCTCTAAAGCCAGATTATCCTTTACAGCATGATGTATGCGTGGTTCATCTTCAGATTTATTTTTTTTCGTAAGCTTCAGATTGAACATTTGCCGGCCTCCTTAATTATATTCTATAGCATTTTATTCGACAGCAATTACCATATTTCCTTTATTTATACACTGTTTAACCTGTTTTGTATACAAACAAAATTACAGCCAGTATACCAAAAATCAGCTTTCCGCCTGGGAAGAAGTTCCTGACTGGCATCAAAAGTGCGCTTAAAACAACTGTAAACATAAATACCCATTGTATACTTGTAAACTTCACTTATTAGATATAAAATCTTTATATGTGGGTTTTTTTATTTTTTTTGGATATGTATGGGAGGGTTATATGCATACATTTGTTTATTTGAAGGAGTTCTTTCTGCAGCATAAATGGAAGTACATATGGGGTGTTGCTGTGCTGGTATTGGTAGATGCCCTTCAGCTTATAACACCCAAAATCCTTGGAAGGATTACAGATGAATTAGGGGCCGGCTCCCTTGCTATGAGGGATATATTTTACTATATAGCTGTTATTATCTCGCTGGCGGTGCTTATTGCAGTATGCAGATATATTTGGAGAATGCTGGTAATGGGGTCTGCAAGAAACTTGGAATACTGGCTCCGAAACAAGCTTTTTGCACATCTGGAGCTGATGGCACCCAACTTTTTCAACAACCACAAAACAGGTGATCTAATGGCCCATGCAACCAACGATATAAATGCCGTAAGAATGGCCTTCGGCCCTGGAATTGTCATGATAACCGATGCAATTTTTCTTACTTCGGCTACAGTAATCATTATGGTCACGACCATAGACCTGCGGCTTACTGCGGCTGCCCTTCTACCGCTTCCGATCATAGCAGCTCTCATGATTTTCTTTGGACGAATTGTTCAAAGCAAGTTCAAAGGTGTACAGGAAGCCTTTTCAGAGCTTACGGACCGAGTTCAGGAGAGCATATCCGGAATTCGAGTTGTAAAATCCTTTGTCCAGGAAGACAGCGAAATAAAAAAGTTCTCTGCCTTCAATGATAATTATATGAACAAGAATATGAGCCTTATAAAGGTTTGGGGGTTTATGTTCCCTGCAGTAGCCTTCATCGGAGCCCTTAGCTTCTTAATGGCCCTTTATTATGGCGGCCTTCAGGTCATTGATGATGAGCTGTCACTTGGCCAATTCGTATCCTTCATTTCATACCTTGGTCTTCTAACCTGGCCTATGATGGCCCTTGGCTGGGTTATAAACATACTTCAGAGGGGAACTGCCTCTATGAAGAGAATCAACGAAATACTCAATATCTCTCCTGAAATATTCGATAAGGAAGACATCCTGGAAATCCACGATTATAAACCCTCTCTTCAGTTTAGCAATCTGAGTTTTACCTATCCTGGTGCTTCTATTCCTGCTTTATCAGGAATCAATCTAAGAATTGAAGAGGGTAAAACCCTTGCTATAGTTGGCAAGACAGGCAGCGGCAAAACCACTCTGGTCAACCTGATCATGAGACTTTATAATACGGAACCCGGAGAGCTTCTTATAGATGGAATTGATATTTATGATATACCTCTTAGGGAACTGAGAAAAAATATTGGGTATGTCCCTCAGGACAATTTTCTTTTCTCTGCATCAATAAGAGATAATATTGCCTTTTCCGATACCTCCATGGATATGGAAAGAGTTGAAGCTGCAGCAAGAACAGCTCAGGTCTATGACAATATAATGGAGTTTCCCGGGAAGTTCGATACCATATTGGGTGAAAGAGGTGTGACCTTATCTGGAGGTCAGAAGCAAAGAGTTTCTATAGCAAGAGCTATAGCGAAGGATCCAAAAATCATAATACTTGACGATTCCTTGTCTGCAGTGGATACAAAGACTGAAGAGCTCATACTTGGTGGTCTCAAGCGGGTAATGAGGAACAAAACTGCTATTGTAATTGCCCATAGGATATCAACCATAAAGGATGCTGATGAAATAATAGTCCTTGATGAAGGCAGAATTATTGAGCAAGGTACCCATGAAGAGCTGGTGCAAGTTAAGGGACTCTATAACAATATATATGAAAAGCAGCTGCTCGAAGAAAAAATTGAGCAACAATGTTGAATGCACATACGATTCTATTGAGTGTGGTGCGAATTCAACAAAAACAATGAAATGTTTACGCGAAATTTGAATGGCCAATGTAAAATGTTTTTCGCGAAACAAATACATAGGGGTGTTGAAATGAATAATAATCTCAAGGAAGAAGAAGCCCTCGGAAAAGCCTTTGATATGAAGCTTATGAAACGACTGCTTAAATACACCAAGCCTTATTGGTGGATGCTGCTCATTTGCATTTTTATGCTTACACTTATTACAGCCGCAGACCTTGCCAGGCCTTATCTCATAAAGATGGCAATTGATAATCATATATCAGCCTATGACGCACCAATGGCCGCATTCAACAAAGAACCAGAATACCCCAGTGTTAAATATAAAGATAAATATTATGTAAGGGAAAGCCTGCTTGCAAAAGAACATAAGACAGAAGAAAGATATCAGCTAGTGAAGGTGGGAAAAGACTACTACCTTATAAATGGAGCTTTTGATAAAAACTCCGCGTCGGACTTGACAGCAGTGAAGGAAGGTAATTTCTATGGAGAGCTCTTATCAAAAGATGAGTATAAAGCTTTCCGGGAGCAGGATAAAACAGGTATAAAGAGGATTTCCATAATATTCTTGCTTATTATTCTGGGAAGCTTTATTCTAAATTACATTCAGGTTTACATTTTGAACTATACCGGGCAGAAAATAATCTACAACATGCGTCAGGAGCTTTTTACGCATCTTCAGAAGCTGTCCCTCTCCTTCTTTGATCGGAACCCTGTAGGAAGGCTGGTAACCAGAGTAACAAGTGACATGGAAAATCTTAACGAGATGTATACCGCTGTGCTTGTGAACCTGTTCAAGGATGTGCTTATGCTCTGCGGGATAGTTATAATAATGCTTAAGATGAATGCGCAAGTGGCTCTGGTAAGCTTTATAATAATTCCTTTGATAATATTATCTGCCTCAATTTTTAGGATTAAAGCAAGAAACGCTTATAGGCAGACCAGGGTCAAACTCGCCAAAATAAATGCCACATTAAGTGAAAATATATCCGGAATGCGTACTATACAGCTTTTCAATAGAGAGCACTATAACTACAAAGAATTTGAAAATATCAACAAGGAGTATCGCGAGGCAAGTATGCGAGAGCTTTTCGTTTTCGCTGTATTCAGACCATCCATGGACCTCATATATTCTTTGGCACTATCCCTGCTGATTTGGTATGGCGGCGCAAGGATGCTGTCAGGAACCCTCCCCTTTGGAGTACTGTTTGCATTTATAAACTATATTGAACAGTTTTTCCAGCCAATCAATGACCTGACAGAAAAGTTCAATATCCTTCAGTCAGCTATGGCTTCCTCAGAAAGAATCTTTCTTCTGCTTGATGAGAAGGAGACAATTAACAATCCTAATGTTCCAGATGCACTTGGAAGAATCAATGGTGATATTGAATTTAAGAATGTATGGTTTGCTTATGAGGGAGAAAACTGGGTCTTAAGAGATGTCAGCTTTAAAATCAACTCAGGAGAAACTGCAGCCTTTGTAGGAGCTACCGGAGCCGGTAAAACCTCTATAATAAGTCTGATCAGCAGGCTCTATGATATACAAAAAGGTGAAATACTTATAGATGGAAAGAATATTAAAAATGTAGATAAATATGAATTGAGGTCACAGATTGGAACAGTACTTCAGGATGTATTTCTCTTCTCAGGAGATATAAAATCCAACATCAGACTAAACGAAGCAAGCATTGATAATGAGGCTATAAAACGAGCTTCAAGCTTTGTAAATGCAGATAAATTCATAGAAAAACTGCCTAAAGGCTACGATGAAGAGGTTAACGAAAGAGGAACGACCTTTTCTTCCGGCCAGAGACAGCTTCTGGCCTTTGCAAGGGCTTTGGCTTTTGATCCGGCGGTACTGGTGCTGGACGAAGCAACCTCCAATATCGATACAGAAACTGAAATGCTCATTCAAGATGCAATAAACAAGGTTATCAAGGATAGGACCACTATAGTCATAGCCCATAGACTTTCAACCATACAGCATGCGAGCAATATAATAGTGCTGCATAAAGGAAAGGTCAGAGAAATGGGCACTCATCAGGAGTTACTGGACAAGAAAGGCATGTATTATGATCTGTATCTACTGCAGTATAAGGAGAGTTAATCTCCCCGAGGTTAATAGGAAACCACCCAAAATAAGAACAGCCATATCATAGCCACATATGAGTATACAAAAATTGATGGCACTAACTCACTACACCTAAGAAAAGTCTAACGCCTTCCAATATCCAGACCTGGACGTGTAAGGCTTGCTTCGGCGTCCTGCCTCGCATACGACTTTTCTAAGGCTCCGCTCCTAAGTGCCATTGACAATTTCTGTATAAGCACATTTAGGCTATTGATTTGGCTGTTCTACCAATTAGCTACTCAGTAGAGGAAAGCTATGTATCGATATAGGGAAGCATTAGCTTTGTATATCAGCGAACACTTATAAGCCTTTGGGTAACAGAATAGAGCTTGATACGTAGGAAAACCCGTAAGATTTACGTGATGTAAATCTAGCACATACCAACAGGACGTTGGGTTTATGTGCGTTAGAGTTTTACAAGTATCAAGCTCTAATTCTGTCCAAAGCTTATATTGTGTGAGTCGATATACAAAGCTAATGCAGCTTATGTAGCTATACATTGCTATCCCTGCACAATCATTCCTTCTCTTAGCTCCTCTGCCGCTTCCTTATCTGTCAGTACCTCAACCAGTCTCAATGCGAAGTATATGGCAGTTCCGGGGCCTTTTGATGTTATGTAGTTTCCTTCCTGTGAAATAATATCCTCGCCAATAACCGCTCCCTTGAGTGTTTCTTCAAAGCCTGGAAAGCAAACTGCTCTCTTGCCGTCAAGGAGTCCTAATTTGCCCAGGATACTTGGAGCTGCACAAATTGCTGCAATGGGCTTGCTCCTATCTGCAAAACCAAGGATAACCTCCTTGAGACCTTTATGCTCTCCAAGATACCTGGTCCCTGGCATTCCGCCGGGAAGCACCATCATATCCGCTCCTAAGTTGTCCGCATTCTCAAACAACTCATCGGCTGTTACTGTAATACTATGAGCTCCTTTTACTTCCTTCTTACCCGTTATGGATATCATTCTTGCATCGATATCCGCTCTCCTTAAGACATCAACAACAGTAATGGCCTCAATTTCCTCAAAGCCCTCTGCCAAATAAACATTTACTCTTTTCATACCTGCTTCTCCTTTCAATACTTTTCATAGCCTGTACGGGCGATTCATGAATCGCCCCTACTCCCCGTGACCTCGCAACCGTTATTATATCTTTTCCGTTATAACAAAGTGCAGCTTTGCGACATTCGAAAGTTTTTCTTTTCCATTAGATTGTACAAATTCTCGTGCTGCCTCGACCACCATTGATGAGCCACCCTTGGGGAGCTCCATCCCATATTCCTCGGACAGTTTATTCATCGCCTTTACATACTCATTCCTTGCAAGGATGCTTGCAGCTGCTACCACCACATTTTCTTCCGCTCTTGGTCTTTGCTCCAAGTTAACCTTTCTTCCCTTCTCCATCAATGCATTTTTAATAAGCTCCGGATTTCCGAACTGGTCAGACAGTACATTGCTGCAATCCACTAATTCCAGCACGTTCTCAATAACCTGCGCATGGCCCCAGGCAAGAAGCCTATTTAAGTTCTTGATTTCATTGTACATTTCGTTATATCTCTTATTATCTATGGAGACTACTGAGTACTGGCAGGTTTTAGTTATCTCTACAGCCAGCTTTTGAATTTTCGTGTCAGAAAGAGTTTTGCTGTCAGCAACCCCTATTTCCTTTAGCCTTTTCTTCATATCAGCATTTGCATATACTCCTGCAATTACAAGAGGTCCAAAATAGTCTCCCTTGCCTGATTCATCAGTGCCTATAAGCTCCATTTCCGAATCTTCAGCATTACTGGCTGCCTTGGCTTCTTTATGTTCTGATTTTATTAAGCTCCCCGTTCGAGTGACGCCCTCAATAAGCTTCAGACTCTCTTCATCCTTTATCTGTGATAGGTCACATCTTACTCCATTTTTTTTACTTTCATAAATCCTTATTAAGCACTTTCTTTCATTGAGAACGATATTGAACTGCAGTCCATAGTTTATTTCACCATATGAACTTACTTCAGTCCCGTATTTCTCAAATGCATCCTTGAGGTATTCATAATAATCATATTTATCCTTTGCCTTGTACAAGCACATCACTCCATTGCATCATTTATTGCTCTACATATGTGAATTTCCTAATTTTACATATATATTATATCAATTTAACCTATATTTAAATAATTAATTTATACTCTCCAAATTATACTGAATAACTTTCTCTAAAGAAGAAATAATAATAGTAGAAGAAAAAGTTCTAAATAAAAATAGCCCTCCCCCCGGGGCTATTTTCATTTGTCTATTGATTATTCTGTGCCGGCGGTGTTTCGGGATTTGGGGCTCCACCAGTCAGTGAATTAAGTCTTCTTAGTATGTCTTCCAGCTCTGTAATCTTTCCTCCATATTCTGCCCAGTTTCCAGCCTTCTGTGCATTTTGTGCAGCAGCAAATGTATCATTTGCCCTTCTTATGAGCTCCTCTACTGTAGCATCCTGGTTTTCAGTAGGTGCAGGAGTTGGAGTTGGCTGCTCCTCTACCTTTCCTTCTATCGGAAATATTCTTGCAAGGGCTTTTTCCAAAGAATCTTCCATAACAACATTATTTCTGAAATATACAATTACCTTCTTTTGCTCTGGAAGTGCATTTGCATTTAATGCCTTTATATATATGGGCTCTACATACAGTATTGAATCCTCAATAGGTATGGTAAGCATGTTTCCTCGTATGACCTGCGAATTTCCGCCTGTTGCAAGCAGATTTAGCTGCGGGCCAATTATAGTATCCTGACTGACTATTCCTTCCACCTGCATAGGACCCTCTACAATCTTCCCCGATGGAAAATTGTAAAGCACTATCTGCCCATAATCTTCAATATCGTTCTTTACTGCCAGCCAGGATATCATATTGTTTTTTCCTTGTGGAGTATACGGAACCATCAGCAGGAACTCTTCCTTCTCGCTGCCCGGAAGTCTCATTATAAGATATGAAGACTCTACTGTTTCAGCATTTGCCTGGGCAGTACTTGCTCCATAAATTTGTGTGGATACATCCCAGACATCACTCTTGTTATAAAGCTCACGCGCACTCTTCATATGATATTTCTTATATATATCTGCCTGTATATCGAACTGCGTCTGGGGATATCTAACATGTGTTTTTAAGCCTTCCGGCATTTCGGCCAACGGCTTGAATAACGTAGTGAATATTTTAGAGTATGTCTGTATCAATGGGTCATTTGCATCTGCAATATAAAATTCAGTGGTTCCGTTATAAGCATCTACTACAACTTTAACAGAATTTCTTATATAATTTGTTGTTGTCTGGCTGTTGATGGGCTCTGAATAAGGATATCTGTTGCTGGTTGTATACGCATCTAGTATCCAGTATAGCTTTCCGTTGCTTACAACTACATATGGATCCTCATCATAGCTAAGGAATGGGGCAAGTTTACTAACCCTTTTGGTTATTTCCCTATTTATCAGTATTTTACTCTTTGAGCTTAAATCCTGGGACAGCAAGAAGTTGAGCTTTCCTTCCTTTACTGCAAAAAGCATCCTATTCAATAGGTTGAGCTTAATTCCACCTGTTCCATTATACTCTGTCTCGACATTTGCATTAGTGGCGGGATAATCAAACTCCTTTTCCCTTGTGTTAACTATGACAAAATCCTTAGTAAGCTCTCCAAAATATATCTGTGGAGTATCTATTTTAATATCAATATCTGATACTACAGGCATATCTCTAATAAACAGTCTTGGCTGACCCGAAGTAGTAACTTCGTTGACTGGTGACATTGCAACACCATATCCATGGGTAAATTTGAGGTATTTGTTTATCCATGAAGCTGCTTGGGCCTCTGTCTGCTTTGGTATATTGGCAGTTTGAAGCTCCCTTGCGGATACAAAGACATGCCGATAAACACCGTTTATCATATATCTATCTATATCAATGTCATTAAACTGATAGTAACTCTTCAACCCTTGTATTTGGTTGTATATGTCTTTTGCTGGTCTGTAATCATTTATAGGTATGTTGTTTATCGTTACCCTGTTGTTTTCGATATCCTTTCTGGTAAGATCCTGGTCTACGGGAAACTCTTTTTCCTGTACCTTATCAAGACCATATGCATAATTTGTGTAATTAATATTGTTCTGCAGGTATTTCTCTTCCTTTGCCAACTCGTTTGGAGCTACAATTATGCTCTGGACTGATCCTGAAACGACTCCTGAAACAACCATTGCTACTATGAGGAGCAGTGGGCCAAAGGCAGCCAGTTTGATGCTTTTCTTATTTCTTGAAAGTATTAACAACACAGCGGTCAGTACACAGATACCCATGTAAATATAATATGATGGAAGGGCTACGTTAACATCAGTATAACCGGCGCCATATGCAACTCCCCTTGGAGAATAAAGCAGGTCAAAGGTTCTCAGATAGAAACCAAAGGCCATTAGCAGGAAGAATACTCCTCCTAAAAACATCAGCTGTTTTGAGGCAGCACCAAGAATGTTCCTGTATATATCCTTGGGATTGTTAATTGGCCGTACATTTATATCAAAATGTTCATTGGTCACCTTTGTATTAAAGAAATTGAACATATTGAAAAGCAGAGTCAATACCGCAAATGCAAATACAAGCACCAACAAGAAGTTATATAGTTTATTAAGGAACGGAAGTGAAAATATAAAGTAACCGATGTCTCTTGAAAATATTGGATCTGCTATCCCAAAAGCGGTTTTGTTCATAAAAATCAGAAAATCATACCATAAATCAACTACGAATATCAATGAGAGAATAAAGGACAGACCCAAGGAAGACAGAAGGAATACCTTCCTCCTAACCTTTTTTTCAACATTGGAAAGTACGACACCGCTGTGCTTTATAGAATGAGCACTTATGGAATTAAGATACACATAAAATAAAACAAAAAGTACTATAAGTGAAGGAACAAAAAATTGCAATTGAGTAAAAAGCTTTTTAAAGAATACCTCTTTGTATCCAAGCTCTGAGAACCATTGATAGTCAATCAGATATACCGCTATATTACTAAAGAACGCTATTACCAGAACAAATATTGCCAGCAATATCGTAATGCCCTTAGTTTTTAAACTGCCAAATCCTTTCATAGTGACCCCTCCCCTTATTTGCATATAATTAAATTATACAATTCACAACCAAAATATACAAACTGTTTCAAAGCAAAAGTGCAGGCACATGACCTGCACTATAATGCCGCAGTCATGATGTCGGACAAAGTCTTCACATAGTTGTAGGTGCCCGCATCAAATTCCTTGTTCTTTATGGATGCAGAAAGATAAGCCACTCCCTTTAGCCTTCCCCTGTCTATCATCGGTACTGCTATTACCGACTGCCAGTCCGGCATT
>DASPIR010000026.1 GCA_035628995.1 Clostridia bacterium
ATATATCTACTTTTACAACTATGAGCGTATCCAATTAAAAACTAAACTGACACCATACGAAAAACGGTGTCAGTCTGCTTAATTTTATGAAATTCTGCGATAGGGCTTTTTATTTGTGTCCGATTAACGGGTATCAGTTCAATAATTCAGCAGGGGGTTTTGTTATGAAAATAAGTGCGTAGGGTCTATATTTGGAGCAATTAAAAAGTGTTTGACTTAGAGTTAACTCCAAGTGATAAGCTATTAAAGAGAGAAGTTAATTCAATTAAATAAAAATATAAAAGAAGAGAGGAATATGAAATGATGAATCTGAAAGATAAAAAGGGTTTGATAGCCTATTATTCTCGAAGGGGAAATAACTATGTCAGTGGAAGGATTGTAGATTTACCAATTGGCAATACTAAAACAGCTGCAAAGATGATTCTGGAAATAACTGAAGGAGATATGTTTCATATAGAAGCAGTCAAGCCATATCCTAAGGATTATACAGAAACAACAAAAATAGCACAAGACGAACTACATACCGATGCCAGACCAGAGCTTACCAACCATGTGCAAAACATGGATTCTTATGATGTGATATTCTTGGGCTATCCCAACTGGTGGGGAACGATGCCGATGCCGGTATTTACGTTCCTAGAACAATATGATTTTTCAGGAAAAACAATTGCTCCATTCTGTACCCATGAGGGAAGCGGATTAGGTCATAGTGAGAGAGATATTAAGAAGCTATGTCCTGAAGCAACTGTGCTGAAGGGGCTAGCTATTAATGGCTCCCGTGTGAGTGAAGCAAAAAAGGATATCGCAAATTGGCTGGATAAAGCGGAAATTCTATAGGAGCTGTAAGGCTTGACATATTTCAATATGAATATCAGGAGGAAAAAGCAATGACAATTGCTGAAGTGAGTAAGAAATTTGGCCTTTCACAAGATACACTGCGTTATTATGAGCGCATTGGATTGGTTCCCAGCATTGGCCGGAGCAAAAGCGGAATTAGAGATTATTCGGAAGAGGACTGCAGATGGATTGAATTTATCAAATGCATGAGGAACGCAGGTCTTCCGATTGAAGTGTTGATTGAGTATGTTACGCTGTTTCAAAAGGGTGATGAAACCATTGCTGCTAGAAAAGAACTTTTAACTGAGCAGCGTAAGCTATTAGCGGAAAAAATGGACGAGATGAAGAAGACGTTAGAACGCTTAGATTATAAGATTGAAAGTTATGAACGATTGGTGGTTGAAATTGAAAAAGAGCTAAAGAAATAGTCTACACACAAGGACATACCATCCCTGTGGAGTATTTTGCTGTTGGGTAGAGTAAAAATTAGAGCGAAAACTTTAAATTTTTTTATAAGATGTTAATATTAAATTAGCCACACTTATAATAAGATTATTGGTATAGTTAATCGTGATTGATAATCATCCAGTGAATAATGGCAGGTCTCATGACTTATACAATCAGACACCAATCCTGCCTTTGTTAATTTAGTTGCATAAATAATAGCTTCGATACCTCATTCTAAAAAGGTTAAGCTATCATAATCGCATATGAATAAAAAATAAAGCAAAACAGTCTATGTAAAAGGAAGGTGCAAATTTTGAGTAAAGTATACCTAATCAGAAATTCAGAATCCAATTATGAACAGCTTGGAAAAGACGCCTTGGAACTACTGAAAAAAATAGTATCAGAAACTGGGCATAGGTTTGAAAAAGAAGTGCCTATCAAGGTGCATTTTGGTGAAAAAGGGAATAAGACTTTTACTCCGGCAAGATGCTATGATGAAACCATAAACTATCTGAAAGAAAACGGAGTGTCTCCGTCCTATATAGAAACAAATGTCTTATATAGAGGGTCAAGGACTACTACAGAGAAGCATATTGAGACAGCAAAATCTCATGGCTTCACACAGATTCCAATTATCATAGCAGACGGAGATATTGGAACAGAGTACCATGAAATAGAAATTAATAAAGAGTATATACATAAATGCAAAATAGGTAAGGAATACGGAAATTACAAACAGTTTATTGTTATGAGCCATTTTAAAGGGCATGTAGCAGCGGGATTTGGTGGTGCGCTAAAGCAGCTTGCTATGGGCTTTGCTGCTAGAGGCGGGAAACTGGAACAGCATTCCGGAATATCCCCTGTGATAGATGAAGAAAAATGTATCTCTTGTGGTATTTGCGTGAATAAATGCAACTATGGTGCTATCCAAACCCCAGACACTGCCGTAATTGATGAAAGCAAATGCATTGGCTGCGCAGGAGGTATTGCTGTTTGCCCTCAAGGTGCAATTGAAAACACTTGGGGAGGATCATATTTTCTTGAGAAGCTTTCAGAGTATGCCTACGGAGCTTCAAAAGATAAGGATATCATATACATTACCTTCGTTCACAATATCACCAAGGAGTGTGACTGTGCTGGTACGCATATGAAGCCAATTGCGGCTAATATTGGCATTCTTGCCGGAAAGGATCCTGTTGCCTTAGATACAGCATGCCTGGACATGGTTCAGAGAAACAGCGGAGAGAAGCTATTTGAAAAAGGTAGAAAATCTCTTCAACATGCAGAAAAAATTGGATTGGGCACAATGCAATATGAGCTTATTGAAATCAATGCCTGCTAATGGTTGCAGGTAAGATGTTTAAAAGGTTATTCAGTCTGAATATAAACATATGCTAACAAGAACACACCATCCATACAGAATCTGTCGCGAGGCTTGAGAGGCTGTAAGGCTTATAAATGAAGGGTTGCGGTGAATTGACGTCTTTAAGGTTTATTTCTTTGAAAAAAAAATTGCAAATGCAGACTATTTGTTCTCTTTTTCTACTGCTATAATGCAATAGTACATTAATCTGATTTGGAGGGGTATTATATTATCAAAGAAGGAATTGCCAAAGGAGGTAAACATATGAGCTCCTATGTGCTTGGTTTTCGGGACATTGACAAGACAAAAATCATGGTTGTTGGGGGGAAAGGCGCGAACCTGGGGGAACTTTCCAGGATTGAAGGAATACGCGTACCAGATGGCTTTTGTATTTCTACTGAAGCCTTTAAAAGAATCATTGGGGAAACGTCGTCGATTAACGAATTACTTGATCAGTTATCGCATCTTATGGTGGAAGACCGGGATAAAATCGGTGAACTTAGCGGTGAGATTCGCAGGGTCATGGTCGGGATAGCCATTCCTCAAGACATTAATGAAGAGATCACTCGCCTTCTCTCCAGGCTTGGAGAAAAAAATGCCTATGCAGTACGATCCAGCGCAACTGCAGAGGATTTACCGACGGCTTCCTTTGCAGGCCAGCAGGATACGTATTTGAACATTATCGGAAAGGAGGCAATCCTAAAGCATATCAGCAAGTGCTGGGCCTCGCTATTTACCGAGAGGGCAGTAATTTACCGCATTCAAAACGGCTTCGACCACCGTAAAGTCTACCTGTCTGTGGTTGTTCAGAAGATGGTCTTCCCGCAGGCGGCAGGAATTTTGTTTACTGCCGATCCCGTCACTTCTAACAGGAAGGTATTATCCATTGATGCCAGCTTCGGACTTGGTGAGGCCTTGGTCTCCGGCCTGGTTAATGCTGATATCTATAAAGTGCGTAACGGCAAGGTTATCGATAAGAAGATATCAGCCAAGAAGCTGGCTATTTATGCCTTAAAAGACGGCGGCACGAAAGAACAGGATATTGAGCCTGAGCAGCAGAATAGGCAAGCGCTGAGGTTTGAGCAGATTTTGCAGCTTGAGCACATGGGTAGAAAGATCGAAGAACATTTCGGCTGTCCCCAGGACATCGAATGGTGTTTGGCTGAGGATGCATTTTATATTGTCCAGAGCCGGCCAATCACTACCTTATACCCCATCCCTGAAGCGAATGATGAAGAAAATCACGTTTACGTATCTGTAGGGCATCAACAAATGATGACAGACCCCATGAAACCATTGGGACTGTCTATATTCCACTTAACATCTGTTGGACCCAGGTTTAAAGCTGGTGGAAGGTTGTTTGTTGATGTCACACATATGCTGGCTTCACCTGACAGCAGAAAAATGTTATTAGATGGCATGGGACAACACGATCCCCTCATGAAAGACGCACTCATGACCATAATAGAGCGAGGAGATTTCATTAAATCTTTACCAAATAATAAGCAAGAACAGAGTTCCGGTAAAAGCAATAAAAGTGCGTTGTCTGCAGACTCTCAAGCACAAATCGAAAACGACCCGACAATCGTTTCTGATTTGATTAAGAATAGTCAAACATCCATAGAAGAGTTAAAACAAAATATCCAAAGGAAATCAGGATCAGAGTTATTTGATTTTATTCTGGAAGATATCCAGATATTAAAGAAGATTTTATTTGACCCACAAAGTACAGCTGTATTTATGGCTGCTATAAATGCTTCATCATGGATCAATGAAAAAATGGACGAGTGGTTAGGTGAAAAAAACGCAGCAGACACGCTTTCTCAATCTGTACCAAACAATATTACGTCGGAAATGGGACTGGCGCTATTGGATGTCGCAGATGTGATTCGTCCTTATCCACAAGTAATTGATTATTTACAGTATGTAAAAGATGATAAGTTTTTGGATGAACTGGTTAAGTTTGATGGTGGACAGGAAACCCAAGACGCTATCTATGCTTATCTTAACAAATACGGAATGCGATGTGTGGGAGAAATCGATATTACTAAAACTCGTTGGAGCGAAAAACCAGCTACACTTGTCCCCATGATTCTCAGTAACATCAAAAACTTTGAGCCTAATGCCAGCAATCGGAAATTTGAACAAGGGCGACAGGAAGCTTTCAAAAAAGAGCAAGAGTTATTAGATCGATTGAAGCAATTACCGGATGGTGAACAAAAAGCCAAAGAAACAAAACGAATGATCGACCTAATCCGGAATTTCATCGGTTATCGTGAATATCCAAAATACGGCATCGTTAGTCGCTACTTTGTTTATAAGCAGGCTTTACTGAAAGAAGCCGAACAACTCGTACAAGCCAACGTTATTCAAGAAAAAGAAGATATATACTATCTCACTTTTGAAGAACTTCGCGAAGTCGTACGCACAAATAAACTGGATTATCCGATCATCAGCAAAGGTCAAGATGAGTACAAATTATATGAAAAACTAACTCCACCACGTGTTATCACGTCTGACGGTGAAATCGTTGCAGGTGAGTACAAACGGGAAAATATTCCGGCTGAAGCTATTGTAGGCCTGCCTGTTTCTTCCGGAGTTATAGAAGGACGGGCACGTATCATCTTAAACATGGAAGATGCTGATCTGGAAGATGGAGATATATTAGTCACCTCCTTTACTGACCCTAGCTGGACACCATTGTTTATATCCATAAAAGGCCTAGTCACCGAAGTTGGCGGACTGATGACCCATGGAGCAGTTATCGCACGTGAATATGGCTTACCAGCAGTTGTTGGAGTGGAAAATGCTACCAAACTGATAAAAGATGGACAGAGAATCCGGGTGAATGGAACGGACGGATATGTAGAAATACTATAAAGTGGGGAAGATGTTATCTTCCTCCTGGAGAATTAAATAAAAGATGAAAGCTAGGAAGGCGGCCCAATCAGGGTCGCTTTCTCAGACGGAAAAAAGTAATTACATGAGTCAATTTCATAATGTTGTCAATAGCTAAAGATTAGTCCTCCAGAGCATCTAGATGGCGGGATAATAAGCCCAGTTTAACTTTTTACACGCAAACGTTTGAAATTAAAAAGCATTCCGCCAAGGCCCTACCAGACTCTAGCGGCATCTTTTTTGTATCCTCAAGGCATGTGGAGGTGACAGTGAAACTTGTCAGAGGGTAATAGGTGATATGTTTTCGTGTTTACTCTATCCATGTGGAGACAGTTGTACTTTTACGCAAAACTAATTAAGGAAAAGCTAGTAAAATTAAAGAATTCTGGTTCTACCGCGTGCATCTTGAAAACTTCAAATAGCCAAAATGATAAGAAATCCATATATGAGTTAACTAATCAATTTTATTTTTATAAGATAATTCATGAATTTTCTAAGGCAAATATTCCAGATGCTCGCGTAAACAAGTGAAAATGAGAAAAAAATTAAAAAAGTTAAAGGAGTTGATAACGAACTGGTTAAATCTACAAACGCCGAAATACCTACTATATAAGTTAAAAATATCATCCCAAGAGATAATGTTATGCTTGAAAATAATATAGAAATTATTATTCCCTTACTATAAAGCAATGTTCCGATAACAATACCTAGTAGCCCGGTGGTAAAAAGCAGGATTATTGTCTCCTGCACACTAACTATAGCAAGAATTAATGCGGAAGATAAAAATACAGTAAAACCAAGAGAAATATTAGAAACAGCAGCTATCGCAATAGGTAATGTACTTAATGGACTTAAGGCCAATCCAATCGCGGGTAAAAATATAGGTGCTGATTGGAATAGTACAGCTATTGCTGTTAATATGCCTCCAATACATATAAACCTGCCTATATTCATTTTTTTCAATTTAATATACCTCCAGTAAACGCTTTCATCATTTACATTAAATCAGTTTCAAAATTGACGATGGAACATGATTACTCTCTCTTATTTGTTTTATATTTCGATTCAATAAATCCTAGAAAGGGATTTATATGGTATTAAGTCTAATTTTATAGTTATGAATTATGGAACAATTTCAAAAACAGTACCTTGGTTAAAATCAGTCACATTCATAGAGCCATAAACCCCTAAATATAGTCTGGTTTGATCCGGATTCGTTCCCAAACTAACATAAAAAGCTGATTGAGACGCAAAATTATAATCGGTTTCAATAACACTAAGATCATTTAGTTTACAATCTGTTCTTACCCTGGTATAAGCTAAAACCCCTCTAACGGTCGGTTGAGATACTCCATCCCGGGCAAGATCGGTAAACACAACGCTTCCCTTTAAATCGGGGATTCCATTCCCCATATATGACTGGACTCCTGTAAGTGCAGTTCCTCCAAACTTATTGGGTCGGGGATCTTTATGAAAATAACTAGTTAGAGGCTGAAGACGATGCACTGAAGTTTTTACTGCTTCATTGTAATAAGCAATTGTTTTCTCATCCAAAGTCGGACTTGCAGAGCAGCCCCTTATAATCGAAGCAGGAAAAGCGCCTTCCCACCCTCGCCAGCCAAAGTTAATAAATCCTTCTTGGTCAGGTTCAGATTTCATTAAAGAAGCTTGAATAAGCTGAGTAACCGGTATTGGTTTATAATGAACGAATGAAAAAATCGACTCTACCAGATCCTGTCCGACATTTCCCACATATTTGATATACTGATCATAAAACCTTTGAAATGAAATGCCAGGTATATTGCGAACCCCTTTGGCAATTACCGTAAGCGTTTCCTGAATAGGTACGGGGAGTTCATTAAAACGTGTAACTACTGGTGGATTATCGATAAATGTATTCTTAACTACATCAATTTCAATTATTTTACCGGCGATTTCCATATCATCCTGGCTTAAATTAAATGGATCATAGCCTAATCCACCATCTCCGGTTGTTAAAATAAGTTTTCCTGTTTCAGGTGAAAAGTTTAAGCTATTGACACCATTATGATTAAAAAATGGTCTTCTTAAATTAAGTAATGTCCGCCGTTTTTGAGGTTGACCATTCGATTGTAAAATCCATTCTTCAACTGTATCAATATGATCATATTGAATTTCTCTATTTAGCCACTTTAGGTTTAAGGTTCTGGGGTCACACGGATTAGGCTTAAAAAATTCAGGAAGAGCACCTGGACCTTGTGTTCCAGCTACTGAATAATGAAGATAAAACAGACCGTTATAATAAAATTCGGGATGAAACGCTAGCCCTATCAATCCCCGTTCATCATATCCACCACCAGAAACACCTAGTTTAATGATTCGCGGGCGAATATCTAAAAAAGTCCCTATAACTCCGTTTCCTATGTAAAAGATCTCTCCTACCTGGGTTGCAATAAATAATCTTTCGATTGAGTCACCCGGAAGTATAGTTGCTTTCAAAACAGTGGGTAAATTTATCTTACTAACAATGGGCCGTAAACTAACTTTAACTTTTGCCAACTAACTTCACACTCCTTCTTATTGTTTTCTTTTATAACGAGTAGGGGCATCTGTTCCACATTAATTTGTTATGCCCCGTAAGCGAGTTTCATAAAAGGCTTCCTTAATCGTTAAAATGCTTAAATAGAAGCCTTTTTTATAAGAATATGATTAGAACTGTTCTATTAGTACCAAATTGGGGCAGGGGAATCTGATAATGCATCGCACCATTTTCCGCATCAGCATCGGAGGAATCCAGGGCGTTCATCATTTTTATCTGCTCAAGGCACGTAGAAGTGATAGCGAAACTTGTCAGAGTGTAATAGGTGGTATGTTTTCGTGTTTACTCTATCCACATGGAGTGCGTAGTGTTGATAGAGAAGGCATAGGGCTGGTAGTAAGCTTCGGGGCAGGGGAAGTCTGTCTTTTTTAGGCAAATAAAGTGCCGAAAATTACAAATCATGCTTTTATAGCCCAACGCAATTTAGCAGAACGAGCACGGCTATTGGTATTACATTCTTCTGATGATGGCCGAATAGGATCGGGAGCTATTTCACGATAGACGCCTTCACGAAAAAAGCGTTGAAAAGATTTTTTAACGAGACGATCTTCTCCTGAATGAAATGAAAGTATAGCAACGCGCCCACCCTCAGCAAGGGTAGCGGGAAGTTTTTCCAAAAATTCATATAACACTTCAAATTCATTATTGACATCAATTCGCAACGCTTGAAAGCATCGTTGACAGGATTTTTTAATCTCATCGTTCCTATTATTTTCTGGTATAAATTTCAGAGCATCTTTGATAATTTGTTGGAGCTGCGTTGTTGTTGATATGTCTATTCCTTTTTTTATTTCGGAAATAATAGCACGAGCGATTGCTGCGGAATGAGGCTCGTCTGCGTTTTCTATCAACATACCTTGTAATTCATCCTGCGAAATAGTTTTTAAACGAGCTGCGGCAGATTTACCTCTATTAGGATTCAGCCGTAAGTCTAATGGTCCTTCCCTCTTATATGAAAATCCTCTTTCAGGATTGTCTATTTGCATAGAAGAGACACCCAAATCTGCCAATACAAAATTCAATGGCCCTGATTCGAAAGCAATTTGATCTATATCGGAAAAGTTCATTTGATTGATCGTTAAAATTTCGGAGCCATAACCTAAGCTCTTTAAACGCTCTTGGGTGCGCGGTAATTCAATAGAATCTACATCAATTGCATACAAGTGCCCCTTTGAATTTAAACATTTAAGCATCTCTAAAGTATGACCACCATAACCTAGTGTTGCATCTAATCCAGTTTGTCCAGGAGTAATTTGTAAGAATTCTAATATTTCTTTAACGCAAATTGAACGATGCATACCGGCAGGAGTACTGCCCTTTTGAATAACTTTTGCCACAGTATCAACATATTTTTCTGGTTGCAGTTCCTTATATTTTTCTTTATAAGTTTTGGGGTGAGTGCCTTTATATCGAATACGTCGCTGGTGTTTTTGCTCTTGATTATCCATTATCTTTCCCCCACCTTTTTTAATATCTCTTTGTAATATTGTTACAAATCATATGATATCAAATACAATTCATGATAGCAAACTTGCAAAGAAGAAAATCTGTTAGAAAAATTAAAGCCAATAGTTGATGGAAATTTAAAAATCCCAATTGAAATTTCTCCAACTCAATTTCGGTCTTGCGGATAAAAATACAATTTTACGATGGTAAGGATTGACACGTACTAAAACAACTGGTATTATAAAAACATACCAAACGGTCGGTTTTTCAAAATTAGGAGGAATAGAATATGAAAATTAACCTAACAAGTGTGTTTGTTGAGGACACAAATAAGGCACTGAGATTTTATACAGAGGTATTAGGTTTTGTTAAAAAAGTACATATTCCAGAAATTAATTGGATAACAGTCGTATCCCCTGATGATCAAGAGGGTACTCAGCTGCTTCTAGAACCAAATGACAATCCAGCTGCTAAGATATATCAGCAGTCTATTTTTAATCAAGGGATTCCTGCAACGTCCTTTGCTGTTGAGGATATTGAAACAGAGTATGAAAGATTGACAAAGCATGGCGTTGAGTTTACTATGAAGCCTACTAAGACAGTAGGCGCAATTATTGCTGTGTTTAATGATACCTGCGGCAATCGCATACAGATTCATCAACCAGTGATTGCTTAACATAATGACACCCAAATCATAGTTCGTACATGAGGAGAGTAGGTAGATTATGAGTAATAGCAGAGAACATATATTAAACGTTGCATTTCATCTTTTCCTGCAGAAGAGCTTTAAAGAAGTAACACTAAGGGAAATTGTTGAAAAGACTGGGATGTCAAAAGGCGCTTTCTACCATTACTTTACCAGTAAAGAGCAGCTTTTTCTTGAGCTTGTGAACGATGTGTTTGCCTCTGTCCTGGATATTCCTTATGACAGTTTTAGCAAGGATTCTCTCTATAATTTTTATATTGATTATATCAGCTATTATACTGAAAATTTAAAACGGCAGAATAATGAAGAGGTTGGCCGTATGGCAAACTTCAATTATATATCTCTTATTTTTGATGCGATTAAACTTTTTCCGGATTTTCAGGAAAAGCTGCTGGAATCTAAACAAGTCCAGCTAGATGCTTGGAAGGAAATCATACATGCCGCCCGAAGCAGAGGGGAGATAGAATCTTCCATGAGTGATGAACAAATCGCAAATATGTTTATAAATTCCTCAGGCGGTATTGAGATGAACAATATATTTAAAGGCAGCAGTGAGGATATTGGTATAAGTTTAGTAAATCTATGGGATAGTTTTTATAAACAATTAAAAGCATGATGCTACTTACAAGATAGACCAACAAAAGAAAGGATATTCTATGAAAAGTGAAGGTTTATTTACAATCGCAGATGTTATAAATTCCCTGAATGATATGAATCGTGCAACTGTATTAGAATTTCATCAGTTGGGAGTTTCTTTAGGATGTAAGGAAGCAATTAGCAGTATGGGGAAGAAAGTCGATGATTGGAAATGTGAGTATACCACGAAAAAGCCCAAAAGAGCATTGTTTATTTTAAGGGTCAACAAAAAAGGTTGGAGCATCAGATGTAAACTATTCAATATTGCAAAATATGAGGAAGCTGTTGCGAATTGTACAGAACGAATTAAGCATGTGCTTAGCTCTATACCCGATTGTGAAATGCATGGCGGGCAATGCAAGGGACCTGTCCAATTTTCGATTAATAATGATAAGCATTCAAAATGCAGGCACTATTTTCTTTTTCAGGATTTACAAGTTGAGGATTGGGCTTGTGTACAGACATTGATCAAGCTTGAAAGCAACTATGAAGAATAAGGATATTTTCGATATGCTAACTAGAACACAGCATCTACGTTGAGTCCGTAGCGTTGGCGATAAGGGAGTAGAACAGAAATAAATCCTCAACTGAATTAATTCAGTTGAGGATTTTTGCTGTAGAAATAAGTTTTTATGTGCTGTGTCTGGCGCTATTTTAAAAAGTGTTTGACTTGGAGTTAACTCCAAGTGATAAGATATTATTCGGAGGTGGATCTATGACTTTTGCGGAAGTACGGAACAATTCTATATCTCATATGATATTTTACGCTATTATGAAAGAACTTAAAATGTCAATTAAATACTAGATACTGACTTAGCGTCAACTATATGTAACAAAATATAATTTAAAAAGGATTATTGATTGGAAAGGAAGGAATAAGAAATGGCAAAGAGTCTTATCGCTTATTTTTCACGCGAAGGAAATAATTATGTGGGAGGCAGCATTGTAAATCTGCCAATTGGAAACACAGAAGTAATAGCAAAGAAACTACAGGAACTAACAGGAAGCGAAATGTTCCAAATCAAAACCGTAAAATCTTATCCGGATGATTATACGGAGACAACAAATGCAGCACAGGACGAACTGAGCGAAAATGCCAGACCTGAGCTTACGAAAACGATAGATGATATGGATTCATATGATGTGATTTATCTCGGATATCCGAACTGGTGGGGAACGATGCCGATGGCGGTATTTAGATTTTTAGAGTCTTATGATTTTTCAGGAAAGACCATTATTCCATATTGCACACATGAAGGCAGTGGAATGGGGAGCAGTGAGCGAGATATTAAGAAATTTTGTCTGAATGCAAAGGTGTTATCTGGTTTGGCGATCAGGGGTGGCAGTGTTGGTAGAGCAGACAAAGAGTTGGAAAACTGGCTGAAAAAACTTGGAATGTTCAGAATCTGATGGAAGAAAAGGAAGGAAATACAGATATGCAAAAGAAAAAATTAGGCTTTGGATTCATGCGTTTGCCAGTAAAGAGCCAGAATGATACATCAAGCATCGATATGGGTATTTTAAACAAAATGGTTGATACTTTTTTGGAAAGAGGCTTTACTTATTTTGATACAGCTTATGTGTATCATATGGGTAAGAGTGAAATAGCTATGAAAGAGGCTTTAGTAAAACGTCATAAAAGAGATAGTTTCACTGTAGCCACAAAATTACCAGTGATGCTCTTAAAAACTAAGGAAGATCAGGAAAGAATTTTTAACGAGCAATTAGAAAAATGCGGTGTGGATTATTTTGATTACTACCTGCTTCACAACCTTGGTATATCGAACTATGAGAAAGCTCAAAAATTTGATAGTTTTGCTTTTATTGAGGAAAAGAAGAAAGAAGGGAAAATCAGACATATTGGATTTTCGTTCCATGATACTGCTGATTTGCTGGATGAAATTCTGACAGCGCATCCTGAAGTGGATTTTGTCCAGTTACAGATTAATTATAACGATTGGGAAAATGAAAGCATTCAGTCAAAGAAATGTTATGAAGTAGCTAGAAAGCATAATAAACCAATTATAGTTATGGAGCCGATCAAAGGAGGCACGCTTGCGAAAGTACCTGAAAAAGTAGAAAAGTTGTTTAAAGAATATTATGCAGATATGTCCGCACCATCATGGGCAATCCGTTATGCAGCAAGCCTTGAGGGCGTCATGATGGTATTAAGTGGGATGTCTGATATGTATCAGTTATTGGATAATACGGGATATATGCAGGAATTTAAACCTTTTGTACATGAAGAATATGATATTGTAAAAAGAGCAGTAAAAATTATTAATGAATCAATTGTGATTCCATGTACAACCTGCCAGTACTGTGTAGAGGGCTGTCCGAGAAATATAGCAATTCCTAAGTATTTTACGTTGTACAATGCGGAAAAACAATCCCTGAACTCCGGTTTTTCCATACAAAGAGTATATTATGATAATTATACAAAAACATATGGAAAAGCATCAGATTGTATCGGATGTAAACAGTGTGAAAGACATTGTCCGCAGCATATTGAGATTATAAAATGCTTAACTGAGGTAGCAAATACTTTTGAAGAAGAACATTCATTCCGCAGGTAGAAGATATAAGCGAGGAGATAAACATAAAAGTAGTATTAGTAATAGAAGTCCTCATGAAAAGGGATGTATTTATACAGCATGGCAGAAGTGGGGAAAACACTAAAGCAGAAGAGGTGATATGCAATGACAATTGCAGAAGTGAGTAAAAAATTCAATCTTTCACATGATACACTACGCTATTATGAACGCATCGGACTGATTCCCCGCGTGAATCGCAATAAAAGCGGAATCAGGGATTTTACAGAAGAAGATTGCAGATGGATCGAATTCATCAAATGTATGAGAAGTGCAGGCCTTCCGATTGAAGTATTGATTGAGTATGTTACGCTGTTCCAGCAGGGTGATGAAACTACTGAGGCTAGAAAAGAACTCTTAACTGAGCAACGTAAGCTGTTAATAGAAAAAATGGAAGAAATGAAGAAAACGTTAGAACGCTTGGATTACAAAATAGGAAGTTATGAACAATCGGTGGTTGAAAAAGAAAAAGAGCTAAAGGGATTGGATAATTAGTCCAGGCACGACGTTAAGAAGATGATTAAGTGGTGGTGCTGACATATGCTAGCAAGAACACACCATTCACGTGGAGAGTGCAGCGGTGATAGAGCGGATGTAACCCTTGGGTTTAAAGAGTTTACGGGTCTGTTGTGATGAATGCCAAGTTTAGGTGTATATTAGGGTGTAGAATTAAATATATTTAAAGTGTACCGGTTGAGGTGAATTTTACTTTGACCGGGTTTTATTTTTAAGGATGAGAGGATAAAAGTCTATTTGCTAAAGTATTAGGAAGGCTCCATCTTTGTGTGAAAAGGTATAATAAATTGGCAGAAGCAGACTCTAAAAAGGGCTGCATTGTGTTGGTATAGGAAGCAGATAACTTAAAATATCATAGAAAACCTATTCTTTTGTTTTATGTAAAAGAAAAAGCTAGGATATAAAAATATATAAGAAGAAAAGGAGAAACGATGACAGAGGAAAAAACAATAATAGAAACAGGATGGAACTTAGATAACAGTTATGCTCGTCTGCCCGAATTGTTTTTTACCAGCCTCAATGCAACCCCGGTACGCTCACCTAAGTTGATAATCCTCAATGAGACCCTGGCAACATCCCTGGGGTTGAAGGTTCAGGAACTGCAAAGCAATGATGGCGTTGCGGTATTTGCCGGCAACCAGGTTCCCGAAGGCGCTTTGCCGCTTGCTCAAGCTTACGCAGGGCATCAATTTGGACATTTTACGATGTTGGGCGATGGCCGGGCTCTGCTGCTTGGCGAGCAGATTACTCCCACAGGTGAGAGGTTTGATATTCAGCTCAAGGGGTCAGGCAGAACTCCGTACTCCCGCCGGGGTGACGGCAGGGCGGCACTTGGACCGATGCTGCGCGAATACATCATCAGCGAAGCAATGCATGCCCTTGGAATTCCTACCACCCGCAGCCTGGCAGTGGTAATAACCGGTGAGCCGGTATTCCGACAAGACGAGCAGCCTGGTGCAATTCTGACCCGCGTGGCCGCCAGCCATCTGCGCGTCGGCACTTTTCAATATGCTTCAGAATGGGGCACTGTTGAAGATCTCCGGGTCCTGGCTGATTATACACTGCAGCGGCATTTTTCAAACTTTGACGCTGCCCCGAACCGTTATCTTTTCCTGCTCGAGGAAGTAATCAAGCGTCAGGCTGGGTTGATTGCAAAATGGCAATTGGTTGGCTTTATTCACGGGGTGATGAATACCGACAACATGACCCTTAGTGGGGAGACCATTGATTATGGTCCTTGTGCTTTCATGGATGCCTTTGACCCTGCAACGGTATTCAGTTCCATTGACATACATGGACGCTATGCCTATGGCAATCAACCGAGTATTGCCGTGTGGAACCTCACAAGATTTGCTGAAACTCTATTGCCGCTGCTGCATGACAATCAGGAGCAGGCTATCAAACTGGCACAGGATGCGATTTCAGATTTTACTGAATTGTATCATTATAATTGGCTCGCGGGAATGCGAGCAAAACTGGGAATATTTAACGAAGAGCTGCAGGATGAATCCCTGATTGAAGGGCTCCTACGCATGATGCAGAAGTATCATGAGGACTATACCAATACCTTCCGCGCATTAACTTTTGATAAACGGTCGGATACGGTACTGTTTGACACCCCGGAATTTACTCAGTGGCATGCGCTATGGCAGGCGAGACTGGGCAGGCAGCAGGAGCCAAAAGCCTCCTCCTACGAGTTGATGCAAAACAGCAATCCTGCGCTAATTCCTCGCAACCATCGGGTAGAAGAAGCATTAGAAGCCGCAGTGAAGCAAGGAGACTATAGCGTGATGAAGCAGCTTCTTGATGTGCTTTCGAGACCCTATGCCCACTCCCCCGAACAGGCTGATTACTCCACACTGCCTGCGCCATCAACCTGCCCTTACCAAACATATTGCGGTACCTGATATAGAAGCATTGAATAAGTGCCAAGTACGACGTTTAAACGGTTACTAAGTGGCAAGTACTACCGTATGCTAACTGGAACACACCATCCACGTGGAGTGCCTTGCGTTGGTGGTTACATAATTGATATAATTATTAAGTTCCTAAACAAGAGATAAAGATGATAATTGGATTATCTTTAACTAGGTAAGATTATAGATTTAACTTAGCTATTGTTATGTTATTATAGTAATTGGCACATATTTATAATATGATAGCTATAACACACCATCCATTGTGAGGCCGTAGCGTTGGTGGTTAGGGAATAATTGAATCAAGGGAGCAATTTGATATATGAATTTTTATTTCGCACCTATGGAGGGTTTGACAGGGTACATTTATAGAAATGCCCATAATGTTTTTTTCAATAATATAGATAAGTATTTTTCTCCTTTTATTGTTCCAAATCAAAGTAAAAGTTTTAAAACTAAAGAATTAAATGATGTTTTGCCTGAAAATAATCAGGGGCTAGTTTTGATTCCACAATTACTGACCAATAATGCAAAAGATTTTATGCATACTTCAAAGAAAATTAAGCATCTGGGATATAATGAGATAAATTTAAATTTGGGATGTCCCTCCGGTACCGTAGTTTCAAAAAATAGAGGGGCTGGATTTCTTGCAAAAAAAGAAGAGCTTGATGTATTTTTAGAAGAAATTTTTTCTCAATCCATAACTAAAATCTCAATCAAAACCAGAATAGGCAAAGAACAGCCTGAAGAATTTTATGATTTAATACAGATATTTAACAAATACCCAATAGAAGAGCTTATCATTCACCCTAGGATTCAAAAAGATTTTTATAAAAATAAGCCTAATCTAGGAATTTTTAATGAAGCCTTGGTGATGAGTAAAAATCCTGTTTGCTATAATGGTGATATTTTTACAGTCAAAGATTGCAAGGAGTTTTCCGCTGATTTCCCTGGCGTAGATAAGCTAATGCTAGGCAGGGGGTTAATTGCCAATCCTGGATTGATAGGTGATATCAAAAACAATACTAAACTCGAAAAAGATTTACTGAAAGAGTTCCATGACAAAGTATATAGCGACTATAAAAGCATACTTTTCGGAGATCGGAATGTCTTGTTTAAAATGAAGGATCTATGGTTTTATATGATTTTGCTGTTTTCTAACAATGCAAAATATGCAAAGAGAATTAAGAAGTCAGAAAGATTATCTGATTATGACGAAGCTGTATCTAGCTTATTCAAGGAACAGGACGTTGTAGAAAACTACGAAAACAATCTTTTTAAAGTTCAGTAGGTTCATAGGAGGAATACATGGCTTGGAGTAAAGAGAAGCAGCTTCTGGAGAGCTTCCTTTGTCCTGCATTATATGGCAGAGTGGAGTACCTTGCAACCAGCTACCGTTATTTACCTGATAAAGCTGGACGGTGTTATATTACGGCAGATAAAAAGTACGTATTCAATATGAGTGATGAAACTACCTTGATCAGGTGGTATCAGACAGAGCAGGAAATAAAGAATAATCCGGATATTCTAGTTCCTATCAATAATGAAGAAATTGAAGCTATCAGAAAAGATATCAAGGGGACAGTCCCGGAGGATCGCCTAATAGTCATTGCAAGAAATAGAAAAATATCAGAACATGCAAAGGAGCTGTTGTCAGCACAGTCAGTATTAAGCAAATCGGATTTTAACGTTGTTGCCAACAAGTTTTTATCTATTTCTATAGAGGAAAGTTTAGAGAGCAATGATATCTTATTGAATGTGTTGGCTTTGGTGGACAGACGAGTCGGGAAAAAGAGGCTCTTGAACATGGCTGAGATGATGAAGCTAAAGCACCCGATTGTGCAGTATTTTTATACACTACGCCTTAGTACGCTATAATAACGGGTCTGCTTACTTATTGCTTGACCTTTGGAGCAGGACAACGGCAAGTCAGGATGAAATATTTGTCATATGCTAACCAGAACACGCCATCCATATGGAGTGTGTAGGGAGTAAAATATAAACTGAACCCCGCTACAGAGTTAAACTCAGTGGAGGGGTTTTGTTGTATAATTAAATTAGGTTCTGTATTAAATGTATTTTATGAGTAAATTAATCTTAATTAAGCATATCTGATTAAAAGTATTGAAATGAGGTAGTGAAGTGGACAACATCATTATTAAGGGTGCTAAAGAAGGAAATTTGAAGGATATCTCATTTGAGATACCTAGAAACAAACTTGTTGTTTTTACTGGTCTATCTGGCTCCGGAAAATCCACATTGGCTATTGACGTTATTTTTCAAGAATGTCAAAGACAGTATTTAGAGGCAATGGGACTTCAGGGGATTAATAAGCCTAAAATTGATTTTATTCGCAACTTGTCACCGGCAATCCTGATTACACAAAATGAGTATAGTAAAAACCCACGTTCATCCGTTGGCACAGTCACTGACATTTATACGGATCTTAGGATGATTTATGAAAAACTGAGTAAAAGAGTTTGTCCCAATTGCAGCAGGGAAATAATATCTTCGGAATGTAAAGAAGAAGTTGAGAAGTCAGAAGGTGATTTTAAAGTTTATATGTACTGCAAGCATTGCAATCATAGAATGGAAAAGATTACACGAACACACTTTTCTTACAATACCAGGGAGGGCGCCTGCAAGACATGTCAAGGGTTAGGAAAGGTCTTAAAGATAAACGAGAATAGTGTAATACACGAACATTTATCATTGGAAGCTGGAGCAATCGACTTTTGGGAACAAAAATATAAGGATTATCAAATCTCTTCACTATACAATGCTTTCAAGTATTATGGTATTCCAATTAAACCGGATACTCCAATATTAGGTTTTAACAAAGGCCAAAAATCAATACTTCTTTATGGTGTTGAAAGCGACGAAGTTAAGAAAGTATTTCCGGGTATTGTTCCTCCTAAAACAGTAGCAGCGGGCAGATTTGAAGGTATATTCCCTGTCCTTTGGAGGAGATTATCAGAAAAAGATGGTGAATCAAAGCAGCTGGATACTTATTTTGACTCTGATATTTGTGAGGATTGCAAGGGGGAAAGATTAAATGAGTTAAGCCGCAGTGTAACCGTACTGGACACTAGACTGACCGAATTGGTTTTTTTATCCTTAGAGGAGTTATATCAGTGGGTACTAAGGCTTGAAGACTTTGTCAGCGGTCCAACTGAACTTATGGTAGAACCATATTTGTTGGATTTGAAAACAAAGATTCAAAGAATCGTTAATGTTGGACTTGGTTATCTTTCTCTCGACAGGCAGACCATGACTTTGTCCGGCGGTGAAGCGCAAAGAATAAAACTAGCCGCAACTTTAGATTGTACTCTAACAGGGATTATCTACATAATGGATGAACCAACAATCGGTCTTCATCCAAAAGATACTACTGGAATTATAAATATACTAAAAGAATTAAGAGATATGGGAAACACGGTTATAGTCATTGAACATGACATAGATGTTATGCAAGAGGCTGACTATATTGTAGATATTGGTCCCGGTTCCGGCAAATATGGCGGAGAAATTATTGGGAAAGGGTCTTTAGAAGAACTTAAGAGACAAGATAATTCTGTTACAGGTTCCTACCTAAAGAGAATAATACAAAATCGTAAAGAGTTCCGCAAAGGAACGGGAGACATTATAGAAGTAAAAAATGCGAATTTATATAATTTAAAAAGTATTAATGTTGGATTTCCTGTTGGTTGCTTGATAAGTGTTACTGGAGTTTCTGGTTCCGGAAAGTCAACACTGGTATTTGAGGTACTGGCAAAACCAAGTTTAAAGAATCAAACAGACTGTAATAAGGTCTCCGGTACTGAGGGTTTTGATCGGATTATAACAGTCGAGCAATCTCCGCTTACTAGAATGAAACGCTCAAATGTGGCAACCAATTCTGGGGTTTATTCTGAAATAAGGAAAATTTTTGGTGAGTTAATGGATGCAAAAGATAAAGGATTAACCATTAAACACTTTTCCTTCAACACGTCAGGAGGACGTTGCGAGAATTGTGAAGGCCTTGGATATGTCACAAGCAGCATGTTATTTTTTAAGGATATAGAAGTGCCTTGCCCGATTTGCAGTGGAAATCAATTTAATGATGAGGTGCTATCTGTAAAGTACAAGGGATATTCTATTAAAGACATTCTAGGAATGTCTGTTGAAGATACGTTGGACATCTTCAATAATCATCCCAAAATTCTTAAGATCTTAAGGTTGCTTGTAGATGTAGGATTGGGTTATCTGGAGCTTGGACAAACATTGACTACTTTATCTGGCGGCGAGGGCCAGAGATTAAAGCTTGCGAAAGAATTAATCAATAACGAGGGTAAGAATAATCTTTATCTAATCGATGAACCGACAGCAGGATTGCATCCAATTGATGTAGAAAACTTTCTTGTGCTTCTAGATCGAATAGTAGATTCAGGAAGTACAGTAATTGTAGTAGAACATAATCAACAGGTTATAAAAGCTTCCGACTGGATAATAGACCTTGGGCCAGAAGGCGGAGTCAATGGGGGTAAGGTAATTGCCGTGGGAACTCCTGATAAGATAATACACAATAAAAATTCTGTAACAGGAAAATTTTTATAAATATAGGTATTGACCATGTTTATTTAGTATTATCAACACCATTGACATGAAGTGCGTGGCGTTGGTAGTGAGGAGTGATTGAATTGATTGATATTCTGATAAAAAATGGATTAATAGTTGATGGGACAGGCCGTGCTGCTTATGAAGCGGATATTGCAGTTAACGATGGAAGAATTGTTGATATTGGAAAGAATTTAAGCTATGAAGCCGGAGAGATTATTGATGCATCAGAGTTGGTAGTAGCTCCTGGATTTATTGACGTACATAGCCACAACGATCTGGTACCTTTTATGGATCAGCAAATTGGGAATTTGAAACTGCTGCAGGGTGTTACTACTGAGCTAGTTGGTCAATGTGGTTTAGGCGTTGTACCTTGTATGGAAGATGAAAGCAAAGTATGGAAGAATTATATCAGGGGTGTAGTGGGAGACCCAGGTATTAGATGGGAGTTCAGCGATTTAAATGAGTACTTTAATAGTATAAATTCAAGAGGATTAAAAAATAATTATGCAGCACTTATATCACATGGAGCAGTCAGGACATATGTAATGGGGTTTGATAACAGAATGCCCGATAGAGGCGAGCTTGAGGATATGTGCAAAATTGTTGATGCAGCAATGGAAGCAGGGGCTTTTGGCATGTCTTTGGGACTGCAATATATGCCGGCCATTTTCAGCTCAAGAGATGAACTTATAGAAATATGCAAGGTTGTGAAGAAATATAATGGGGTGGTTATGGTTCATCTTAGGAACCATGATAGCTCCATAGTCGATGCCTTGGACGAAATAATCGCTATTGCTGAAAGTTCAAAAGTAAGACTTCATATTTCTCATATGCGGTCTTATAATTCCAAGGAACTTGGATGTAGTGCTGAAGTACTTATTGAGCTTATAGAAAATGCAATTAAGAAGGGCATAAATATTACATTTGATGAACATCTATATCTTTCAGGAAGTACATTAATGACACAACTTTTACCTCCTTGGATTACAGAGGAGGGAAGTGATAATTTAATAGCTAAGCTAAAGGATAAAGAAGTATTAGGAAAAGTAAAGATTGAGCTTTCCAATAAGGAAACTCATTATAAAGGATGGGACAACTATAGTGCAATTAATGGCTGGGACGGAATACTTATAACCTCCGTAAAAACAGAAAAAAATAGAATTTATATTGGCAAAACTGTTGGGTCTATTGCTAAAAACTTAGAAATACATCCGGTAGATTTTGTTGCAAATCTATTAATAGAAGAACAAACCGGAGTAGGAATAGTGACTTTAAATGTATTTTCAGAGGAGGATACTATAAAGCTAATAAAGCATCCATTGCAAATGGTAGGCTCTGACAGTATACCTGCTGGTGTGCCGCATCCACGTTTGTATGGCAATTATCCGCTTTTCATAGGTAAATTTGTAAGAGAAAAAAAGGTTATTGGCTTGGAAACTGCTATTAATAAGTGCACATTACTGCCAGCAGCAACCTTGGGCATTCAGTATATAGGGGAACTATCAACAGGAAAAACAGCAGATATTACAATATTTAATTTTAATGAAATCACTGGCTTTGAGGATTATAACAATTCAACTTTACCACCTATTGGTATAAAGCATGTTATATTAAGGGGTAAAGTTGCTGTTAGAGACGAGAAACCATGTGTGGAGAGCTATGGAAGAGTGATTAAAAAGCTGTAAGGAAACAGTATCAATGCTTCCTTACAGCTTTCATTTACTCCAGATTCAGTTTTCTCTTCAAAATATAATTGGTTAATATGAAATACCCAGCGCTGATGGCTACGAAGTATAAGATAGAGACCAACAGAAAGTTATTAACTTGTAAAGCACTGGGAATGGAGTTAATTTCTATTCCAAAGGCAGCTTTATTCCAGAAAATGAAGCTTATTAACGTCATGAATACTTGTGAAATCGTCTTCAGTGCGATATACATACCGAAGGAGGCCAGCAGTTTATGCTTGTTGAAAAGGTGCCCCAATGCAATGGCTGCATAAATAGTCAATATAGTAGAAGCAATGGCCAATAAACCAAGGATGATGGCTTCAAAGCTCACTAGATAAGTGGATGCTCCAAAATATTGCCTGAACTGGTTAAAAACCATTGACAGTCCATTATAAAGCTCTATAGTGGAAATATCCTTTGAGGAAATGAACAAAATGGAGCATAAAGCAACACCACTGCTCACAACCGTCCAAAGCATTGAAACGGCTAACTTGCTGAGAATATGACTCCACGATTCAACCGGAAGAGTAAACATCAGATAGCCTTCGTCGCCCAAAAGGTTTTTATAGAATCGCTGTATCAGTACAATGAATGTCATCAACACCATACCTACCACCAAAGTTACATAAACAACCATACTGATGGTCATAGCAAGACTGCTAAAAGAAAATGATCTTTCACCTATATTGGGCACAGCAAAGAAGAACCGATTTATCGCCCCAAAGATCAGAATGGTAAGATAAAGAGGTAGAAACAGACGGGCTGTTGCCTTTACCTCATATTTTAAAAGTTTGCCTAACATTTGAAAACCTCCCTGAATAAAGCATCAACTGATTTTCCGTTTTCATCGCGGATTTCATCCACCGTTTTTGTGAGCACCACTTGACCATCCTTCAAAAAGATGATATCGTCAAGGATCTTCTCAATATCAGAAATCAGATGTGTCGAAATAATGATAGTTGCATTTTCCTGATAGTTGCCCAGTATGGTATCTAGAATATAGTCCCTGGCTGCCGGGTCCACACCACCGATGGGTTCATCAAGCAGATATAGCTGCGCCTCACGGCTCATTACTAGAATCAGCTGTACTTTTTCCTTTGTTCCCTTCGACAGTGTCTTTAATCGCTCAGAAGGGTTGATATTTAGTCTTTTCAACATGTCATAGGCCTTTTCTACATTGAAATCTGTGTAAAAATCCTGGAACATCTGAATAATCTCGGAAACCTTCATCCAGTCATTAAGATAGGTTTTCTCCGGTAAATAGGAAATAACTTTTTTTGTTTCGATTCCCGGTGTGTTTCCCGCTATTTGAAGTTCGCCGCTTGTTGACGTCAGAAGATCATTACAAAGCTTTATGAAGGTGCTTTTTCCACTGCCGTTAGGCCCAAGCAAGCCTACTATCCGACCTCTCTCTATGTTCAAGTTAATGTTACTCAAAGCCTTTTTATTACCAAAGCTTTTGCTTAAGTTCTTACATGTTAGAATGGAACTCATTTTTTCGCCTCCTCCAGCATTGTTGAAATTATGGAAAGGGTCTCTGTTTTGCCAAAGCCCAAGCTTTTCATTTTTTCAAGAAATTCCGATATTTGATCCTGAGCCAGTTTATGTTTTGCCTGTTGAATCATTTTAACATCCTCCGTTATAAATCTTCCAGTTGTGCGGTTGGTATAGAGCAGCCCATCTTCCTCTAATTTAGAGAGAGCCTTCTGCATGGTATTTGGGTTCACTGCAGCCTCCTGCGCCAACTCTCTGACTGAAGGAAGCTTTGAGCCTGGTGCAAATATCCCAGAGCAAATTTTGATCTGGATTTGCTCAATTAACTGCGAATAAATAGGTCGGTCTGATTTTAAATCCCAAGACACACGATCACTCCTTTCTGAAACACGTCATTGTATTATTGTATTAAGTGCTTAATACAATAATACAATGGTAAATTTAGATTGTCAATAGATTTTGAAGATTTTGGAGTTAAGATCTTCATGGGAGGTAGCAGCTTATACAATAAAATCCCCTGTTATTTAAATAATAACAGAGGATTTTTGTTACACAAATAAGTTCTAAAGTGGTGTATCTGGCGTCATGGATTCGCGTAAATGTTATAAATAATTAATTATTTCTGAAAGTTATTTCATCTTCTTCCAGAGAATCTATAATAGCTAATGATTCGATATTTATGCCAGCTTCTCTTAACAAGCTTCCACCCTTTTGGAATCCTTTTTCTATAACAATCCCGACTCCCACTAAATTTGCATTAGCAGCATCAACAATTTCCTTTAGGCCTAAGATTGCTTGGCCATTAGCTAAAAAGTCGTCAATAATTAAGATGTTGTCATCTTTACTAATATATCTTTTTGAAACTCGTATTTTATAATGCTGAGCTTTAGTGTAAGAGTAAACACTACCTTCATAGACCTCTTTATCTAAATTTTTCGATTCAGTTTTTTTTGCGAAGACAACAGGTACATTGAAGTATTGAGCTGCAATAACTGCGATTGCAATACCGGATGCCTCTAATGTTAGTATTTTGGTAACATTTTCATCTTGGAATCTTTTTTTAAACTCTTTTCCTATCTCATTTAACAATTCAATATCAATCTGGTGGTTTAAAAAACTATCTACCTTTAATATATTCCCTTCTAATTTTCTACCTTCTTTTAATATCTTTTCCCTTAAAAGCTGCATAATATCCCTCATTTCTTCCTAAATATTAAATAACAAAAAAACCTGCAGAGATTATCTACAGGTTCATAAAATTCAAATATTATACTAGTATAAAAGTACTACTTAAGTATAAATCTAAATTAATTCCCCGTAGTCAGACTGTTTACGGTAGTCTGGTAGAAACTTATGGACCATATCTCCATGATTATACGAGCTTCGATTAATTTTTCAAAAGTATAGTTTATTGTAACTTATGTAATATTAAAAATCAAGTTAAAAAAGCATACGGAAAACAATGATACGTTATTTGTCTATATTCTTCAGGGTTGCAGCGATGCAACTCATTCATAGTTGCAGTATCATCGAACTGGTCGGCAAGGTGGGAACTACTTTCCCTTTGTGTTGCCAATATTAATATTATCTAGTAAAATGTAAGTGTTTACAATGCGCAAAAGTTTTTACATGCTGTCTGTTAAAGGAGGTAATGGGGTTTGGATAACAACACTAATAACGCTGTTCCATATATTGAGACAGAACGTTTGAGATTAAGGAAATTTAAAATTGAAGATTCAGCAGAGTATTTAAAATATCATAACATTAAAGAGTCTCTTACATTTTATGATTGGAAGCCGGATACTTTAGCTGATGCACAACAAGACATCAGACTGATGATAAGCGATTATGATGAAATGAGCCGTATCCAATGGGCGATTACCAATAAGGAAAACAATACTTTAATCGGTGATTGTGGAGTTCTTATTGATACTTTTGGACTAAAAGGCGAAATCAATTATATACTCTCAAAAGACTATTGGGGATTGGGGCTAATGGCAGAAGCTCTAAATTCTGTTATTTCATACTGCTTTAATGAAACAAAAATTTTACGGATACAGGCACTTACTCGACCGGATAATGACTCTTCCAGCAGGCTTCTAAAGCGGCTTGGATTTTCATTGGAAGGCCTATTGAGCAAGTATGGATATAGTCTTGTAACGAATCAGCCTGTTGATCTTAATATGTGGTCGTTACTAAAGGATTAATAGAAAAGAATATAATAATCCCCTGCTTATAGTAATATAGCAGGGGATTATTTTTATTTGTGCTTAATTCCATAAAAGCATAAATCACATTAACTATCCGAAACTTGGTACCCTTACTTGCCCAATATGCGCTGCAGTACACGCTGAAGGAATGGTTCCTTAGTTATGGAAGCTTGACTCTGCTCGGGCTCTGCGGGAGCTTTGACATGGGCTGCAGCGACTTCCACGTTATGTGGGGGTACGGGCTTGGGAATTGTATTGATTGGTTTTACCTGCTCGATTGGTCGACTTTTGTGCGCATTGACAACAGCCTCCGAGGGCAATTCCGCCTCGGCAATCATAGCACCGATATGCTCTTCTATCGCATAAAGGCTCATGATGTCTTCGCCTGTAACTAAAGTAATGGCGCGGCCGGCCTTCCCGGCTCTGCCGGTACGTCCGATTCTGTGTACGTAGCTGTCCTTCTCCATAGGGACATCATAATTAATCACCAGAGATAAATCATCAATGTGAATACCGCGGGCAGCAACATCTGTGGCTACCAGCAAACGGCACTCTCCCTGCTTAAATTGCTGTATAGTCTTCAGCCGCCTGCCTTGGGGGATGTCCCCGTGCAGCGCCTGAGAAGCATAACCCTTTCGGGATAAAAAGGTTTGAACCTTATCAACAGCGATTTTTGTGTTGCAGAAAATCATACAGCTTTCCGGCTGCTCAACCTGAAGCAGGCGATTCAACTGTATGTTCTTTTCGTTATGATTCACACGGTAGTACACTTGTTGAGTTGTATCCACTGTCATGGTCTGCGATTCAATCTCAATAGTTACTGGTTGCTTCATATACTCCCTGCAAATCTTACGGATTTCAGCAGGTATGGTGGCTGAAAAAAGGAGGGTCACCCTATCTTTGGGGAGACTTTTGACAATTCTCACCACCTGATCATAAAAACCCATGTCCAGCATCCTGTCCGCTTCATCGAGCACTAAAAAGCGTACATGTTTGGTTTCAAGATTTCCATGACGAATGTGATCATATACTCTGCCGGGTGTTCCAGTAACAATGGAAACGCCCTTTTTAAGAGCTTGGATTTCAACGTTCATATTGTGCTGTCCGTATACAGCTGTTGTCTTGTGTGGAAGATGCTTTGCCATCTGTTTGAGATCACTGTCTATCTGTACCGCCAGTTCGCGCGTCGGTGTGAGAATCAGGCCTTGAGGTCCTGCCGCAGCCTGATCAGTCATTTGCAGCATGGAAATGCCAAAAACAGCAGTTTTGCCGCTGCCCGTTTTAGACATGACAATCAGATCTTCCTTATTCAGAATATGAGGAATTGCCTTGCTCTGCACCTCTGTAGGTTCCTCAAAGCCCATCTCTTCTATGGCCTTTAAAATGAGAGGCGAAATGCCCAGGTCATTAAAACTATTTTTCATAATTATCTTCTTTCATTATTACGAGATGCTTTAATTATATCATTTTCTTCTAATTTGTTCTATATGATAGAAGAAGGGACCGGCTAAAGGCTCAGAATATTGCTAACCTTTGTCAAAAAGAATATAATGGAGGTAATGCTTTAACTTGATGCTGCAGGTCGTTGACAGTTTTTTTTATAAAATGAAAAACAAACCCCAAACAGTCCGAATTTTGTGTATAATTTATATAAGTGACAAATTTTTATAAGCGAGGTAGCACTATGTCAAAGTTTGCACAACGTATGACAACAATGGAGAAATCGGCAACAATTATCCGAAACTTATTCGGTGCCATGAATGATCCGGAAATCATCTCTTTTGGCGGCGGTGCCCCGGCCAAAGAAGCGCTTCCCATTGATATTGTCCGTGAAATTACAAATGAAATTATGAGAGTTGACAAAAGGGGTGTGGAAGCCCTTCAATACGGTGGCGTCATGGGTTTGGCAGATCTTCGTGAAGTCGTTGTTAATGAATTGCTGGCACCTAAGGGAGTTAAAGGAAAAGTTGATAACGTTTTGATTACCAATGGTGGTTTGGAACCGATGAACTTAATCTGCCAGTTATATATTGAGCCTGGTGATGTGATTTTAGTTGAATCACCTACCTTCGTTCATTCTGTAGAAATATTTGAAATGTTCCAGGCAAAATGCATCGCTGTAGACATGGATGACAACGGTATGGTTCCGGAAGATTTGGAAGTAAAGATCAAAGAATACAAACCTAAAATGGTTTATGTTATTCCCACTTTCCAGAATCCCACAGGCAGAACCCTGTCTCTGGACAGAAGGCAAAAGATCGCTGAATTGGGCAGCAAATACGATATTGTAATTTTGGAAGATGATCCATATCGTGATATTCGCTACAGCGGAAGCGATCTGCTGCCGATTAAAGCGTTTGATAAAACCGGCCATACAATTTTAGCAAACAGTTTCTCCAAGATATTCTCACCGGGCAGCAGGCTTGGCTATATCCTTGCCAATGATGAAGTGACGGCAAAATTGTTTGATGCCAAGACGGCAACAAATTCCCATACATCTATGCTGCCGCAGATAATCTGTGCAGAATTCTTTAAACGAGGATACTATCCAGCTCATCATAAGATGATTTGTGACTTGTACCGTGAAAGAAGAAATGTCATGATCGACTCTATTGACAAGTTCTTTCCTAAAGGAACTAAGAGGACCTTCCCGGATGGAGGCCTGTTCACATGGGCAGAATTGCCGGGCGGCATTAATACCACTGAGCTGCTGGCTGAATCCACCAAGAATCCGGACGTTAAGGTTGCTTATGTAGCCGGCGAGAGCTTCTTCACAGAAGGCGGCGGCATGGGCAATAACTGCATGAGAGTTAGCTTCGGTGGTGTTGTTCCTGAAAAAATCAGAATAGGCATCGAAAGATTAGGCAACTTGATTTGCTCTAAACTTACATAGAAATTGATATTTTACCAACCTTCTGTTATTATGATATAAGCATTATAATAGAAGGTTTTTTGCATTTTATTTATAAAGGGTGAGATTTTGAGCAAGCAATTATACATAACTGAAAAACCGTCTGTCGCTGCCAGTTTTGCAAGTGCGCTGGGCGTGCAGATTTCAGCAGCAGATAGAGGCAGGGGTTATGCTGAAACAGCAAATACCATAATATCCTGGTGCTTTGGGCATCTTGTGACAATGGCATATCCCGATGTCTACAATCCGGAGTATAAGTCCTGGCGGGTGGAGCATCTGCCAATCATTCCCAAGGAATATAAATATATTGTAATAGATAACAAAGGAACTGTGAAGCAGTACGAAGTAATAAGATCTCTGATGTGCAGGAAAGATGTAGATATGATTTATGCTTGCACCGACAGCGGGCGTGAGGGTGAGTATATTTTTCGATTGGTCTACAATCAAAGTGGGTCGGACAAGCCTGCAAAAAGAGTCTGGATTTCTTCTCAGACTGAAGATGCAGTTAAGAAGGGAATCAGCGAAGCAAAGAGCATCAATGAGTACGATTCTCTTGCAAAAGCCGCCTATTGCAGGGCAAAAGAGGATTGGCTCTTTGGCATGAATTTCAGCAGAATGTATACCTGCCAATACGGCAAGAAATTATCAGCTTTATTAAAAGAGGATAAATCCTCAGTCATCCCTATCGGCAGAGTAATGACATGCGTATTAGGCTTGATTGTAGACAGGGAGTTGGAAATCAGAAATTTTGTGCCAAAGCCTTATTATGGAGTTATGGCTAGCTTTCTTTCAAAAGACAGCGGTATCCCCTATAAAGGCAGATGGCAGCAAAAGAAAAAAGAAGATAAAAATCCGGCTGATGATCCGGAGAATGAAGATAAATATATCAGCAAAGAGGAAGCGGAAGAAATCATTAAAAAGCTGGAAGGCAGTGAGGCTGCGGTCAAAAAGGTTGAGGTGAAGGTAAAGAAGGAGCAAGCCCCTTTACTTTTTAATCTTGCCGAGCTGCAGTCGGAGGCGAATAAGAAATTTAAGCTTCCCGTAAATCGAACGTTGGAAATTGCTCAAGGACTCTATGAGAAGAAGATGATATCCTATCCCAGAACTGACAGCAGAGTGCTTTCCACCGACGTTATACCAGAGCTGCCGAAGGTTCTCAATGGTTTATATGGCAATACTGATTTTAAGGAATTTATTTCAAGGATTAAGGAATTTGGAAAGCTTGGAATTGATAAGAGTACTAAGCGATATGTGGATGACAGCAAGGTCACAGACCATTACGCCATCATCCCAACCTATGTTACAACTGAGCTGTCCAAGTTGGATGCAGACACAAGGAATATTTATAATCTGATTGTTAAAAGGTTTCTTGCCATTTTTTATCCTCCGGCAGAGTATAATACTGTCAGGGTGGAGACGTCCGTTGGCACAGAAATTTTTGTGACCAATTCAAAAACCTTGAATGTACAGGGCTGGAAGGAAGTTTATGATATCACTTCTTCAAAAAAAGAAGAAGAACTGTCCGATTCCCCTATTCAAAAGCTAATCAAGAAAGAGAAGTGCGATGTGACTAAGTTTGATTTGGAGGAGAAGGAAACTAAGCCTCCATCTCGATTTACCGATGGTTCATTGATCATTACAATGGAAAAAGCGGGAAAGTATATCGAAAATGAGGAACTCAGGGAGCAGTTGAAAACGTGTGGTATCGGTACTTCCGCCACCCGCTCGGGAATCATTAAAAAGCTGGTCGATATAGGACATATTAAAATTAACGATAAGACCCAAATCGTGACCCCGGAGCCAAAAGGGGAGGCTATTGTGGAACTGGTTCGCCTTACAGCAAAGGAACTATTGAATCCAACCCTCACTGCCAGTTGGGAGAAGGGTCTGTTCATGATAGAGAACCATGAGACAACAGCCGAGGTTTTCGAGGAGAAATTGACACAATATATAACAAAAACCATTGGAAAGGTAAAAAGCACGGGAGACGCGCAGCAATTTAACTTCAAATCCAAAGTTTAAGCACCCTGCTGTAATATTTTCAGCAGGGTGCTTATTAATAAGTATCTAAGTGCAATGTATTGGAGTATTCTTCCATATCACTATCAGAAGGAATGAATTTGACCGTTTTTAGTAAAAGGAAACAGCTTCAGCTTAACAAGCATATATAATGCTATTGAACTTTCAAGTAAACCTATAAGAAAGAAAATAACATGTAAAATATTAATCGCATGCAATATATAGCATTGTATCAGAATCCAGCCCATCAATATGCAGCCTGCGCCGCCGCTAATATATGCATGAAACCTTAGTCTGCGTTTCACAAATATAAATGAAACTAGATGCCCTATGCCTATCGCAAAGAACAAAAATAAGCCTGGAATCAGGAAACTAGTAAAAGGGCCTGTTTTCAACATATCAGTTGATGCCCCGAATGAAATCCCAGTAGGATCAGATAGAGCCAAACTGCCTCCCAACAATGCCCCTACTCCAACGAAGCAAAGAACAGCTGATTGAATCCTATACAGCTTCTTCAAATTAAATCACTTCTTTCATTTAACTATTGATACCATTATATAACAGATATGGATAACTTCAAAGAAGCATATATTGAACAAATTTTATTCTGAAAAGGTAAATATAAAAAGTAGATTAAGTATTATAATTTGTATACAATAAATTCAGGAGAGTTATAACTAGTTGTATATATAATTACTGTTTGAAAGTGTAAGGATAATAAATATGGACAAACTATTATTTGGAATATCAGGCTTGCCAATAGACAGTGGGTTAAAAAAGATAAACTATGCTTCTGGCATTGACTATATAAAATCAATAGGGCTTGATGCAATGGAGCTTCTTTTTGTGAGAAGCGTCAATGTGACAGATAAAAATAAGAATATAATATTAAAAACTAAGTTAGACAATGATTTTTATCTGTCGGCTCATGGGTCGCATTATATAAATTTAAATGCAGATGAATATGAAAAGCAAGGACAATCAATGAAAAGAATAACAGATGCAATGGAAGGATTGTCAAAGGTTAAGGGGAAGAGTTTAATATTTCATCCGGGTTTCTATTTAAAGGATTCAAAGGAGACGGCTTATGATACTATAAAAGAAAACCTGCTAAAGCTTCCATATAAGGAAATAGATTATAGGCTTGAAACCACAGGAAAAAGAACTCAGTTTGGAACCCTTGAGGAACTAGTTTCTCTCTGTAAAGAAGTAAGTTCCTGTAAGTTATGTATTGACTTTTCTCATATACATGCAAGACAAAACGGCAGTTTAAAAGGTTATGATGATTTTGCAAAAATACTGCAATACGTGCTGGATAAACTGGGCAGGTCTGCTCTAGACGATTTACATATTCACATAGGTGGGATAAATTATAATGAAAAAGGCGAGAAAAACCATCTTCCCCTATTAGAGAGTGATTTCAATTATGCAGCGTGTTTAAAAGCTATAAAGGATTTTGGAGTCAAGGGATGTGTAATTTCAGAGGGACCGCTGGTAGAGAAAGATGCATTGTTATTGAAGAATACTTTTGAACGATTATAAATATCGCGAAATATATAGGAGAAAACAATGATTAAAATAGCTGACTTAATAATACCCCTAACGTATGATTTCAAAGTTCTTGAGGACATTGTTGCAAAAAGGCTGCAAATTGAGCACAGCCGCATTGAATGCATTAACATTGCAAAACGCTCGGTAAATAACCTCAATAAGCAGGACATATATTTCAATATGACCGTTATTGTGTATGTTTCAGGAGATGAAGATGAAGTAATATCACTTAACAGGGATAAATGCATATCCAAAGAAGGAGAGTTAATTTACACTGTGCCGAAGAAGAAGCTAAAAGAGAGACCTGTTGTTGTGGGCTGTGGTCCGGCGGGAATGTTTGCGGCGCTGATACTGGCACAAGCAGGGGCCAGACCCATACTGCTGGAGCGAGGTCTTGACGTGGATAGCCGCAGGCAAAGCGTTTTAGAATTTTGGAGGACAGGAGTTCTTGATACCAATAGCAATGTCCAGTTCGGAGAAGGGGGTGCGGGTGCCTTTTCTGACGGCAAAGTAAAAACCGGAAAAAAAGATTCTCGTAAGATGAAGGTTTTTAGGGAACTTGTAGAGGCTGGAGCTCCGCCTGAAATAATGTATTTAAGTAAACCGCATATCGGGACAGACCGCTTGAATGAAACGGTTAAGGGGATCAGGGAAAAGACGATAAGTTTAGGTGGAGAGGTACGATTCGGCGCAACCGTTACAGAGATACTGCGCAAGGACGGGCAAGTGACTGGTGTAGGCTTTGTTGAAGATGGGAAGTATGCTGAGCTTTCTACAGATAATGTAGTTCTGGCTATCGGACACAGTGCACGTGATACCTTTGAGAGATTACTGGTCAGCGGCATTTATATAGAACAGAAGCCCATTGCGGTGGGAGTACGTATTGAACACTCACAGGAGATGATCGACAAAATCCAATACGGAGACTTCGCCGGGCACCCTGCACTTGGTGCAGCTGATTACAGAATGGTAGTGCATTTGAAGAACGGAAAGGGTGTATATACTTTCTGCATGTGCCCAGGGGGAACAGTTGTCGCGGCGACATCCGAAGAAAATGCTCTAGTTACAAATGGAATGAGCGAATACGTGAGGGATGGCAGGAATGCCAACACTGCACTTTTGGTGACTATTGAGAAAAAAGATTTTGGAAGCGACCATCCCTTGGCGGGTGTCGCGTTTCAACGTAAGATTGAAGCAGCAGCATTTGAAGCGGGCGGCGGAGGCTATAAGGCACCAGTGCAAAGACTGGAGGATTTCCTTCATAAGCGCAATACAACAGCCTTCGGGGATGTACTGCCTACCTACCTGCCTGGAACCGGGTTCAACCAGGTGGATTCTTATTTGCCGGACAATATCACAGATTCACTGCGTCAAGGTATCTCGGAGATGGGTGAGTGGATGCCGGGCTTTGCCTACCCGGATGCGCTGCTGACGGGGGCTGAAACTCGCAGTTCCTCTCCTGTGCGCATTACAAGAGGGAACAACCTGGAAGCCATTGGCATCAAAGGTCTTTATCCTTGCGGAGAGGGAGCGGGATATTCGGGAGGTATCGTTTCCGCTGCCGTGGACGGGGTGCTTTGTGCTGAGAAGATATTAGGCAGTTGAAAGATTTAGATTTATATATTTTGGAATACTTTTCAATTTGTTGATTTTGAGATAGAATAAGAAAATGGATTATAAAAAAGGATTTATAAAATGTGTTTAAGAATTAATTACCAATGGGGGTGAGGATATGTTCCGTACGATAGCTTGGTTCGGTTACTTCTGGCTTTATCTTATAAAGATTATGCCTGAATATTTTAAAGTGAACCGTCTTCTAAAAGAGGGGAAAATCAAAGAACGGGATTTGCTGGTGGATTCAGTAGCTTCGAAATGGGCTAAAGCCTTATTAAGATTTGCGGGTGCCAGGGTGAAGGTTATTGGTGCTGAAAATGTACCTTCAGATCGTGCGGTTTTATTCGTGAGCAACCATCAGGGAAATTTTGATATACCGATATTCTTGGGATGTATTAATAAACCCAAAGCATTTATTGCAAAAGTTGAAATGCTCAAGATGCCAATAATCAGCACATGGATGAAGCAAATGAATTGCGTATTTTTGGACAGGCAGGATTTGCGTCAAAACTTGCGGGTAATGAATGATGCCACAGAATACTTAAAAAAGGGATATTCAATGGTTATTTTTCCTGAAGGCACGCGCTCAAAAGGGAAAACGATGGGAGAATTTAAAGCCGGCAGCTTAAGAATGGCAATAAAAGCAAATGTCCCTATCGTTCCTGTTACTATTAATGGAAGCTATAAATTAATGGAACAAAACGGATTTATAATAAAGCCGGCAGAAGTAGAGATTGTAATATCAGAGCCTATTGAGACTATCGGCCTCACAAAAGAGCAGACTAACGAGCTGAACGAAAAAGTGCAGTCAATTATAGCAGGCAATTTAGAGGCAGGTCTGCTCTAGACGATTTACACATTCACATGGGTGGAATAAATTATAATGAAAAAAAAGCACTAAATTGGAATATTACCAATCTAGTGCTTTGTCACTGTTCTGAGGGAGCATAAGCTCCCTCCAGTTTATCCGGCTACTTGTTAAAGATTTACAGCGTAGTTTGCACCTTTCGGATGCAGTTACCGCATTAGGTGGTGCTGCAGGTTATAGATTCACATTTGCCGTGTTCGAGTAAGCTGACAATCCTGCCTCATTCACGGACGCTACCCGATAGCTATAGCTATTGCCAGGCACAACAGTACTATCAGTGTAGTTTACATTACCTGTAAAAAGTCTGGGTCCAACTGTAACGAGTGTGAAATAGGCTCCACCATTATCAGAGCGTTCGATCACAAAACCAGTCTCGTTACTGGCGTTGTCCCGCCAGGTCAGACGAACTCGTGATCCGGTTAGCCGTATTGCGGTCAAGTTGGTTGGGGCCGCTGGCGGCAGAATCTGAATTTGACCAACCTTTACGATGTTTGAAGAATCAGAGTCAACTGTCACCGTTGGGAAGCCAGGAGTGGCAGTATCACCCACAGTGTTGGAGGCAACCACTCGGTAGTAGTAAGCATTGTTCGTGTTGCCAATTGGATCGCGGTATGAAGTTGAACCGGATGGCAGAGTTGCTATAGTAGTCCATGGCCCGATATTATTGACCGATTTTTGAACAGTGAAGCCAGCCTCGGTTGTCGAGTTATCTGTCCAGGTTAAAACCACACGCCTGTTGAAAAGAAAACCGATAATATTGGCAACTAGATTGGATGGTGCTTTCGGTGGAACGGCGAACGCCATCGCATGCATCATATCCATCTCTTCGTGGGCGAGAATATGGCAGTGATACACGTACTCCCAGCCAAAGTTCACGTAGTGGTTGGTAACTTGATTAATTGGATTTCCCAATGGGTCGAACCATCCTGCAGGTGGTGGTGGTGTTAGTATAGAACCCAGGGGCATTGCCGGGTCGATTAGGCGAACACTGTTTGGTACCTCGAATGGTACCTGCGCAGGGGTAGGAATATTCGGCCTCAGCGCAATAATTGTATGCTCGAGCGGGTTCACCCTGAAGGTTTCCTTCCAACCCAGTTCGTTAGGATCAGGCGGTATCATAGCCCCGTCCCAGGCGACCCGGTTGATGAGCTGTGCCGAAAACAGGTGGGTGTGAATGGTATGGGTATCCACACCGTTATGAGTGATCTTCCAAATCTGAGTTCCGTCATTAAGAGAGCCAATAGGAGTTGCATTAAGATTTACGGTACCTTTGACAATCTCAACGGGTGGACTGGCATAGCCGTACACTACAAATTGATTGAAGGCGGAACTGGTGACCGGGAATTCAAGTCCAAGCATACCACTCATCCGTCCATATCCGGTGTCGTAAACTTCACCCATTTCGTCTTGCAAAGCCTTCGGTCCGATCTGTAGGGTAACAGGTGACAGAAGAGCTCCGTTCGCATTTATCGGTCGAAAGGTCTTGGAAAACTCTTGAAGTTGCACATAGGCACTGGCAGCATCAGCAGGTAGATTAGTAACGTTATAGGCAGAGTTGTAAGCGGCCTGTGGTATAATGATCGGATCATGGGTAGCTTCAAAGACGCCTCTTTTTATATTTGTTTTAGCAAACACTGTTTCTAACAAAGTTATGTCGTATACAGGAGCGGGAGTAGAAGCTGCCACTCTTATCTGCATGATCGTACGGATGTTGGGTCCGTAACCAGGCTGCGTGGTCGGCGCACCACCGTCAGCAGTAAGATCCGGGTTACCCGTGTAGTAGTCATAGCGTGGGTCGGCCGCCGGGAAAGCTGCGGGAGCGTCATTGTAAAGAATGAGGGTTTTTCCGGCATACTGGGAAAAGTCAACGATAACATCTGCTCGTTCTGCGGTTCCAAGCAGCAGCGAGTGTTGATCGACATTTCCGAAGTTGAAGTTTGTTGGATTCAGGTTCCAGGTGATGGGCTGGCTGGGTATTACCACAGGTGCTGGCAGGAAACCGCCTTCGGTACCAATCTGAATCCAGTCCGGTCCCTTTAAGGCAGGATCGGGTATGCCGCTTGGCCAGTCTGCAGGAATGCCCGGTGTTCCACAAGCTGACACCATCTTGACTTCTGTAGCATATCCCGTGTCAATTGAGATATGACCGGCAGAGTCAGCTACATACATCTGCAGGTTGAAAAAACGGTCATCAGCAGCATTTAGGATGCGGAAACGGTAAGCCTTGGGCTCCACTTCCAGATAGGGGTAGGCAGTACCGTTGACAATGGGAGTGTCCATAAACGCTTCACCCGGCATCGAGGGGTAAGGCATCGCAGGCATCATCGGCGGTTGCTCGGGCGCATTTACAGGGTCGTAGTAAGGGTTCGGAATCGGCCCATGTTGAATATTCGTTGTGGGTGGCCAAAACCACGGACCATACATCCAGCGGCCAAACGGGTTTGCTCCGCTGGGATCCCATGGATTCTGGGCAGGGCTATAGACATGAGGATACCAAAGGTCGCCGGTATAGGGTGTGCCTGGCGTCGTTCCCCATGCCCAAGTAGGGTCAGTATTGAGAATGGTGTTAGTATCAACGAAGGTCTTATCTTGGATAACCAGGGGAATACCAAGTCCGGGAAGAATCTTTTCCAGGCCTGGATTGACCCCGGTTTCGTTGGTGCCATTCATAAGATCCTGTTCGACCCGGTCTGTCAGTAGATAAGCTGCGGCTTCTCCGACATAGACATTAAGGCGAGTGATACCATAGGAGTGATCATGATAGAACATCAACCTTGCACTTTGTGCATTGGTGTAGTATAAGGTCTGTATGCCATCGCGGGGGTTGTCTACATTCTCCATATCAGGGACATTCACTACACTGACACCCTGAGGGTAGGGAGTGTTTTCTCCCGCCGGGGTAATCCACTGATGCGGTGTCCCATCGCTGATCCAGACGGTATTATTACCATGGAGATGGACATTGGCTCGGTTTTGCGTATAATTCATAGACATGGCATCATGTCCTAGCGGTCCATGCCCTGCTCCCATAACGGTTGTATCCACCGGCACGAAGAGGTCACCTCCAGCACCTGTAGGAAGCAGATTATAGAACTTGATGCGCACTGGTATGTCACGGGTGGCAATAATAGCAGGTCCCATATAATGGGGCGCATCTACAGCGTAAGCCTGAGTACCATCACCTTTTAAAACCGGCACACCATTATGGGTCAAAGCAATATGAGCACCGGGAACGACTGTTGTAGACAATTGCACATAGCCCCGGAGCATGGTGGGTGGCAGATCCGAGTGCATCTGTTCTTTAAACTCAACCACGGCGATTTCGTAGTAGTCGGAACCCGGATAGGTTGTCGTATCGGCGACAGCAACCGGGATATACTGACCTAATGCGTTTGCGCTTATAGGTCCCAGCCCCGGCATTGCATCAATGAATTTTCTCAGGGTTGGACTATAGGCCCAGTTGGCAGTACCAAAATAGTCCGGAACCAGGTATCCAGTATCCGGATCGGGCACGAGAGCCTCTCGGACTAAAGCTTTGTTAGCCTGCATTTTTTCTCCTCCTTTTAAATTTATTTATGCAGCGATGTTTCTACTGGCATTTGGCATCTTTTGAGCGTTTCTACTTTTTATCTATTTTCAGTACATATTATTAATTATTTGCACTATTTGTGAGTGTATCATCATAAAAGGTAGATCGCCGGTTGTCAACTTTTAGTATTCGTTCTCAAATATTTATTGATTTGACAAAATTATTGATATAGACTATTCTTGGAAATAATATCAATTGTTGATTATTTAATAGGGTTTTTTGGAGGAAGTATATGGTAACTTTAAAAGACATTGCTAAAGAAGCAAATGTTAGTGTTACTACTGTGTCAAATGTCATACACGGAAATCATAAGCGTGTTGCACCGGAAACGGTTGAGAAAATAAAAATGATAATTGAAAAAACTAATTACGTTCCAAATATGACTGCCAGATCTTTAGTAAATAAGCTATCGAAGATAATTGGTGTAATTAATCATGTAGTACCGGAAAAAAGCGGCAACTTTATTTCTGATCCATTTCATAGTGTTGTGATTGAAGGGATCGAAGAGAAGCTTCGGGAAAAAGGCTATTATTTAATGGTACGTACCGTATATAGTGAAGATGAATTATTTTCATTGCTTCGCAACTGGAATATAGATGGTTTGATTTTAATTGGACTGTTTCAGGATGAGTTTTTCGAAAAGCTGATGAATGCTGATGTACCCTTTGTATTGATTGATAGCTACATAGATAACCATAAGGTACTGAACATTGGACTTGAGGACTGCAATGGAGGGTATATGGCTACCAAGTATCTTATTGATAAAGGGCACAGGAATATAATTTTTGCATCTCCCATAATTAAGTACAACGGAGTTGTGGAAGAACGTTTTAAAGGATATAAGACGGCACTTAAAGAAGCGAATATTACATTTGAAAAGAAGAATGTATACCAGCAGGAGATTACTATTACGGAAGGTATAGAGCTAGGGCATAAATTAGCCTATAGAACCGATGTGTCTGCTATATTTGCAACTGCAGATATATTGGCTGCGGGCATTATATCCGGTCTCAATGAGCAAGGGAAAAGGGTTCCGGATGACTTCTCAGTTATAGGCTTTGATGACCTGTATATCAGCTCTCTTACAGCGCCAAGGTTAACTACAATACATCAAGACGCACAGGAAAAGGGCAAGGTTGCAGCTGAGTCATTGATTAGAGTTATTGAAGGAAATCCAGTTGAAAATAATAATATAATTATGCCGGTTACATTAGTAGAAAGGCATAGTGTGAAAGATATTTCAAATGTAATATAGAAAAAAATAATAGAAAGTTGATAATTAGGGCTAAGCATATATTTTAATAGGGATGCTTAGCTTTTTTAAGTGTAAATTGTCATAAAAATCAAATTATTCCATATTGACAAATAATACAAAAATGATATAGTAAAAATAGGTTTAACGTTAAACCTATTTTATCAATGTTTGACGTTTAACCTGGAAATAAATATTTTATTAGGGGGAAATTAAATGAGAAAGAGCATTCAAAGACTTATTTCCTTAGGTTTAATATTATTGATGCTTCTATTGGCAGGCTGCGCGAAGAGTGGCACAGAAGCCAGCAAACCAGCAGATGCTCCAGCGCCAACACCGGAAGAAATAACACTTAAGCTTGGTATTTGGCCGGAGGATACATTAACTGATGATATCAAGATGCATGAAAAATGGGTAGAAACTTTTAACGCTAAGTATCCCAATGTTAAAATTGTACCGGCATACTATAAGTATGCAGTAGATACCTTTGTATCCTTGGCAGAATCAGGAAATCTCCCTACAGTATTTGAATCCTGGTACACAGAACCACAGAAGCTCATTGAAGGTGGATTTGTAAAAGACATTACTGCCGAGCTTCAAGAACTTGGATGGGATAAAGCTATGAATCCAACCATAAAAGATTTACTGTCAAAGGATGGCAAAATTTATGGTATTCCACGAGATGGATATGCATTAGGATTAATGATAAATATTGAGTTGTTTGAAAAAGCGGGATTAGTAGACGCTAATGGCATTCCAAAGTACCCGAAGACATGGGATGAACTTGCACAAACAGCTAAAACAATAAAAGATAAAACTGGAAGTGCCGGTATATGTATATTAGCTAGAGATAATGCCGGTGGATGGCATTACTCCACTATAGCCTGGGCTTTCGGCGCACAGATGGAAGCGCAGAAGGACGGCAAATGGATTGCACAGCTTAACTCGCCTGAAAATATAGCAGCAATGAGCTATGTAAAGGATTTAAAATGGAAATATGATGTTATGACAGCTGATCCGACAAATGTAGATTGGAGTGGAGGCCACAAGGCTCTTGGAACCGGCGAGGCTGCAATGCATATTGGAGCAAATGACGCTGTAAACCAACCAACTCAAGTTAATGGATTAAACATTAAGAAACTTGCTCTTGTACCTCTACCTGCTGGTCCTGGTGGACAATATTCATTAATGGGCGGTACACCTTATATGTTCTCTGCTAAAGCTACTTCTGAAGAAGTTAAAGCAGCACTTAGATACTTGGAAGTTATGGGAAAGGCTCCGGTAGTAACACCAGAATCTTTGGCCGGTATAGAAGCTGATGCAAAAAATAAAGTTACAGCGGGAGTACCTGTTATTCCTGACTTTCCAGCATGGATTGCACCGGATTTCGTAAAAGCTAAAGAGGAAGTTATTGCAAAGAACTCAAATGTTGACATGGCACTCTATAATGACTACTATAGCATTTTAAAGAAGCAGGGCAATCTGCACCTTGAAGAGCCAAAGCTCACCCAGGATATGTATGCAGAATTAGCTAAGGTGCTTCAAGCTGTCGTTACTGACAAAAATGCAGATGTTAAGAAGCTTCTTGATGCTGCAAATACTAATCTCCAAGACCTGCTAGACAGTCAAGTGAATAACAAATAATCAGATTACTATAATTGCATTATTAAAATTTATTTATACACCGTGAAAGGAAGGGATACTCTATACTTTCACGGTGTATACTCTGAATACCAAAATTGCTGGTTAACTACATAAAGGCAGGGGGGGATTCGATTGCTTGATCGGAAGTTTGAATTGAGTAGAGAAAGAGTTATAAAGTATAAATCGCCAGGTGTCATTAAACAAAACATTTCCGGATGGATGGTCATGGCACCTACCCTTCTTTTATTTGCTTTTTTCGTTTGGGAACCATTACTGGCAAGTATCCGCCTTTCATTCTATAGTGCAAAAGGCATGAGGGTTATAGAATTTGTAGGTTTTAAAAATTATATTGATGTACTCCATCATCCCGACTTTCTGCCTGCTATAAGAAATACGTTTTCTTATACCATATGGTCTCTGGTAATTGGTTTTTTAGTGCCAATCGTTTTGGCCATCATAATCAACGAAATGGTACATGCCAAATCATTTTTCAGAGTGGGGACTTATTTTCCCAATATTGTACCTGGTTTGGCTACAGTTTTAATGTGGGGATTTATTTTCAGACCTGGCAAGACCGGTGTGCTTAATATCATTTTAGGCCAGTTGGGGATTGAGCCGATGGTTTGGCTTAGTAACCCAAAGCTAACGATACCTTTGATAGTTGTTACCATGACCTGGAAGGCTGCAGGAGCCACCGCACTCATTTATCTGGCTTCACTTCAAGGAATAAACCCTGAGCTATATGAAGCTGCCATTATAGATGGAGCTGGCATATGGGATAGGATCAAGCATGTAACCATACCCGGTCTTCGCAATTTAGCCCGTACTCTTCTGATCCTGCAGGTAATATCCGTTTTCCAGATTCTTTATGAACCATTGGTTATGACTAATGGCGGTCCAAATAATGCTTCTATTTCAATAATGCAGCTGGTCTTCAAATATGCATTTGAGAAATTTGACTATCCAAAGGCTGCTGCAGTTTCGGTTATTATCAGTATATTCTTAATCATATTGACAGCAGTTTATAATAAATTCAGCAAAGTACAGGACATATAGAAAGGAGTGAGTTTATTGTCAAAATTGCAGAACAAGGATAATGGCATTATTACACGGTCAGATCTGAAAAGGCCTCAAGTACGGATTCTATACTATGCTTTGTTTACTATCTGCTTGATTATTACGATAATTTCAATTGCTCCTCCTTTATGGGTGCTGCTTTCCAGTTTTAAGGATATCAAGGAATTTACCATAGAGCCAACCATACTTCCAAAAGAATATGATTTGAATAGATTTATAAAAACATGGAATGACCTTAAATTCTTCAAGTTTTATGTAAACTCATTTTACTCTGTAGCCGGCAGTGTTGTATGTGCAATAGTATTCAATGGTTTGCTGGCATTTGCGCTTTCCATAATCAAACCAAAGGGATCAAAATTTATCTATGCACTTGTGCTGGGAAGCCTTATGGTTCCTGCAACTACAAGCATAGTGCCTTTATTTATTAATATTAATAAATTGGGCTTGAGTGGAACCTTCTACCCGTTGTGGTTCTCTATCGGAGCCAATGCTTTCTATGTAGTTTTGTATAAGCAGTTTTTTGACACACTTCCAAAATCAATTATAGAAGCAGCCAGGATAGATGGGTGTAATAATCTTCAGATATTTACCAGGATAGTAATGCCGCTTAGCAAGCCGATCACAATGGTAGTCGCGATGTATGCAGTTAATTATGCATGGTCTGATTTCTTACTTCCTTATCTGGTGCTTAATAATTCAGGACTCGAAACGGTTATGGTACGTTTATTCCAATTCAGAAATGGCAAGACAGCGGATGTTGATATACTGAGAGCTATTGTATTTGCAATAATTCCACCAATTATATTATTTACAGCCTTCCAAAAACAAATTACTCAAAGCAATACTCATTCAGGGGTAAAGGGTTAGTAGAAAACACTTTAAACTTTATAGCAAGGCGGGGGTTACTATGGCAAAAATTGCAGATGTATATTATAAAATTGATCCATGGAAAATTATAGAGGAGGGCTTTGATCCAAATCGGAATATGGTATCTGAGTCAATATTCTCATTGGGAAATGAGTATATGGGAGTAAGAGGATATTTTGAAGAGGGTTCATCCTGCGATAGTCTTCTTGGGAGCTATTTTAATGGCGTATATGAATTTTCCTATGATAAAAACAAATCAGCCTATAAGGGAATCGTAGATCATACCCACTTTATGGTTAATTCAGTAGACTGGCTTTATACCAGAATATTAGTTGATGGCCAGGAGCTGAATCTAAAAACCGCTAATTTTGATAACTTTATTAGGGTATTGGATCTTGGAGAAGGCACACTTACACGTGAATTTGTTTGGAATACCCAATGTGGCAAGAGTATAAAAATCAAGTTTTTAAGATTCTTAAATATGGACAGAACTAGTGAAGGCTTTCAAAGAATTGTATTTGAGCCTATAAATTTCTCGGGAAATGTTGGGCTCATAATGGGGTTGGATTTTGGCGCCATTCATGCTTCTGAACAGAGAAATTTTTGGAATGTAATTAAAAAAGAAGCAACTTATGACATTGCTGCAATTATTGGGAATACCCTTACTTCAAATCAAAGGGTTTTTTCAGGTTTCAAGCTTATAGCTGATAATATCATAAATAAGAGCATTTACGAGAGGGATAAAGCCATTGGTTATAAGTTTTCTTTGGCGCTTACACAAGGTGAAGCAAGCTCGGTGGATAAGCTTATATCTAATATTGTTCTAAAGGACTCGTCTTTGGATAATGAATATCTTTGGAGCACTGGCATCAGCCAAGTTTTGGCTCAGTCAAATAAAGGACTGGATTTGGCTCTGAAAGACAATAAGGCGCTATGGAATAATATTTGGGATAGGTTTGATATTCAAATCGATGGTGATGAAAAAAACCAGCAAGGTATTCGTTTCTGCATTTTTCAAATGCAGCAAACATATAATGGACATAACCCTAATAATAATATTGGTGCAAAAGGCTTAACAGGTGAGGCATATAACGGGCATGCATTCTGGGATACAGAAACTTATTGCCTGCCGTTTTATATATTTAACAATTTAAAAGCTGCTAAAAATCTGTTGGAATTCAGATATAGCAATCTTGACAGGGCTATGGAACGCGCAAAGATGCTCGATGGTCAAGGGGCTTGCTATCCAATTGCAACGTTAAATGGGGAGGAGGCTTGTGATCTTTGGCAGCATGCCAGCCTTCAATTTCAATCCAGTACTGGAGTTGCTTATGGTATTTGGCACTATGTGCATATAAGTAATGATAAGGAGTTTTTATTTACGCACGGAGTAGAGATGCTGGTTCAAATCAGCAGATTCCTAAAGTCTCGTGGAGCATGGGGCCAAACCAGCAACCAATTTGGGTTCTTCTCAGTCATGGGGCCTGATGAGTTTCACATGATGGTGAATAATAACTGTTACACCAACTATATGGCAAAAAAAACCTTCGATTATACATTAGATGTTCTAAAAGAAATGAAAGAAAAATCAGTGCTTCAGTATAATGAATTGAAAAAGAAAACGGGATTTACTGAGACTGAGCTTCAAAGCTTTGAAGACTGTTCGAAAAATATGCTTATACTGTTGGATGAAGATAGCAGTGTTTACGAGCAGCATGAAGGATATTTTAATCTGCCTCATATTGATGTGGATTCCATACCTGTTGAGGAATTTCCGCTCTACCACAGTTGGTCCTATGACAGGATATATCGTTCCGATATGATAAAGCAGCCTGATGTTTTGATGTTTATGTTTTTATATAATCAAGAATTTAGTCTTAAATGCAAAAAGGCTAACTATGAATATTACGAGCCCAGGACTATTCATGAGTCCTCGCTTTCCCCATCTGTTCATTCGATTTTTGCATCAGAGCTCCAAAGACATGAAGAAGCATTCAACTTCTTTGGCTTTGCAACTCGCATGGACCTTGACAACTATAATAGAAATACTAAAGAGGGGCTGCATACAACAAGTCTGGCCGGAGCTTGGGTAAATATTGTTTATGGCTTTGGCGGAATGAGAAGCGATGGTGAGATGCTTAAGTTTAATCCATCCATCCCTAAGGCCTGGAACAGCTATAGCTTTAGGATTGTATACAAGGATGCAGTACTATCTATAAAAGTTAATAAGCGGAGTTTAAGCTTCAGGGTTATGAATAGTAAATCTGTAACAATAGAGATATACGATGAAAAATATGAAATCGGCCCTCGGGGACTAACTATAGCGATACCGGACTGTTGGAGGGGATAGTATGTCATGGACTGTTTATGAAGAAGGGTATAACAGTAATAATATAGTTGGCAATGGAAACAAGTTTATTACTGGCAATGGATATATGGGCTTCCGCGGTACTATGGAGGAATATACTAAAAATGAGCTTGTTGCCTGCAATATCTCTAATCTTTATGACAAGCAGGGTGATAATTGGCGTGAGCCAATCAATTCCCCTAATGGTTTTTTTACTACCTTAACTGTTGAGGGCAAAGAAATTGGACTTCTGCAGCAGGAACCGGCAGAACATGTACAAACACTTGATATTAAAGAAGGGCTTCATAGAAGGAATACAGTGTGGAGTACAGAATGTGGTGTAGTAAATGTTAAGGCAGAGCGGTTTGTCAGCCTATCTGATGTCCATCTGATGTGTCTCAAGTATGCCGTAGCTGTAGAAAAAGGTTGTAAATTAGTCATTAAGACGGGTATAGATGGAGATGTATGGGATATTAACGGTCCTCATCTAGAAGATTATATTTTATATGAAGCAGAGGGAATACTGAGGGTTTCCACCAGGACTCAGGAATTAAAGGTTCCTGTAGTAGTAGCAGAAGCCTGTATAAAAAGCTTTGAAGCAGAGGAAGTTATTGAAAAGAGCGAAAAGGGTATTTTCCGCATTATAAAAATCAACGCAGAGCCTAAGGTAGAATACACCATTTATAAATATATTTCAGTGTATACTGGAAATGATGAAACTTCCAATATTCAGGAGGACTGTGCAGCTTTAGCTTTGAAGGCTGCTGCAGCGAGTTATGCTAAGGTTTATAATGAGCATAAATTAAAGTGGAAGGCTAGATGGGAAGCTTCCGATGTAATTATTGAGGGAGATGAGGGCGATCAGTTAGCCCTCCGATATAGCATTTACCAGCTTCAAATTATAGCACCTTTGCATTCACAAGGACAATCAATACCTGCCAGAGGACTTTCAGGACAAACCTATAAAGGCGCAATATTTTGGGATACTGAGATGTTTATGCTCCCATTCTTTCTTCATACAGCTCCTGAGGTAGCCAGAAATTTAATAAGCTATAGAATAAAAACCTTAGATGGAGCCAGAAAAAAAGCAGCCCATTATGGTTATAGAGGAGCCTTCTATGCCTGGGAAAGCCAAGAAAGCGGCGAAGATGCCTGCAGTGATTTTAATGTTACTGATGTTTTCACAGGGCGGCCTGTCAAGACTTATTTCAAGGATAAGCAAGTCCACATAAGTGCTGCTGTGGCCTATGCAATATGGGAAGTCTATGAATTTACCGGGGATATAAGCATACTTATAAATGGGGGTGCTGAGGTAATCCTTGAATGTGCAAGATTCTTTTACTCTTATGCCTACTACAAAGAGGATAAGGATAGATATGAAATATTGGATGTCATAGGTCCGGATGAGTATCATGAAAGAGTAAATAATAATGCTTACACAAATAAGATGGTTTATCATACATTAGATGTTGCATTGCAAGCTTTAGAACTACTAAAAAGTGAATATCCCAGGGAGTATGAAGTGCTTATTTCGAAGCTTGATTATAGTAAGGAAGTTGCAAACATCATTAAGCTTAAAGAAAAGCTTTACATAGTGGAGCCTGATGAAAAAACACTTATAATAGAACAGTTTGATGGTTATAACAGACTGGAAGAATGCTGTTTAGCTGAAGTTAAAAGCAGGATGCTTGACCCTAAGGAATACTGGGGTGGTGGACATGGGGTTGCAACAAACACTAAGATTATTAAACAGGCTGATGTAGTGTTTATGCTTTATCTATTTAGGAATGAGTATTCTCAAGAAGTTTTGAGGGCCAACTGGACTTACTATGAACCAACGACAGAGCATGGCTCCAGTCTAAGCCCATGTATATACTCACTTCTTTCCTGTGAAATAGGAAATGAAGAGTGGGCATATCCATTTTTTGTTAAGAGCGCAAACGTTGACTTGAGTGGTGAATCCAAGCAGTTTGCAGGCTCAATATATATAGGTGGTACACATCCTGCAGCTAGTGGAGGAGCTTGGATGGCAGCGGTTTTAGGCTTTGCAGGGTTAAATGTCCGCGCTGGCAAAATTACTGTCAGCCCTAATCTGCCTAAAAAGTGGAGCAGACTTGCTTTCAACATCACTGTAAGAGGAGAAAAATACTTTATAGATATTACCCATGATAATCAGCAAATTCAAAAAATATGTCCTACCATATTTTTTGAATTTGCTGTATAATATAATAAACTGTTTTAACTAACAGTGGTTTAGTTGGAAAGTCTATACAGAAACAGCAAATTTGAGGCTTATTGATTAAAATTATAGGAGGGAATATCATGGGAGATAAGAATCCAAAACCAAAAAGCGAGGACAAGAAAAAGCCAAAAGAGGACAAGGTAAAGAAGGAAAAAAAGAAATACGCTTAAACAAAAAAAGAAGAGTGCCAGGTGCAAAAGTTATTAGGGTATTTGAACCAAAAGAAATTATAACTTAATAACTTTTACACCTGGCACTTATTATTATAGAAATACTAGAGATACTGTTTATCTCAGAGAACACACTCAAGATTCTAAATTTTAAAATTATTGATAACTGCATAAAACAATATATTGCAAATGTATAGCTGAAATGATATCCTAATATGCAGATGGTGTTGGAAAATACCCATCTGTTAAAGGGGAGTAACTACCTAGTATAGGAGATAAAGTCAACAACCGGTAGAGTGATAACACTACCTGGCTTTATCCTTTGATTAGTCAAAGATGTAAGACCTTTAGCAATATTTTATCTTTTGGGATAGAATGCTGCTAAAGGTCTTTTTGTATAGGTTTTGGATTTTTAGAATGATTAAATCTATTATAAGGAGGTGGATAATATAAAGGGAATATGTTGAGCATATAAATAAGATTTAAATGAATTTATAAGATTAAAAAGTATTAAGTTAAATTATTATTCACACTGAAGGGAGAGGGACTGTATATGTGGTTTTCTATATCAAAGGAAGAAGTACTCAAAGAACTTAATGTAAACCCAGTCACGGGGCTGTCTAAAGACGAAGTGAAGGCAAGGCTTGAAAAGTATGGTGAAAATAAACTTAAGGGGAAGCCAAAGAAAAGCTTAATTTCATTATTCTTCGCACAGCTCCAGGATATGCTTATATATGTTCTATTGGGTGCAGCGGTGATTACTGTAGTAATTGGAGAATATGTAGACGCAATTATTATACTGTTGGTTGTAGTTTTGAATGCGGTTATAGGTGTGATTCAAGAGTATAAGGCTGAAAAAGCTATTGAAGCTTTACAAAAAATGACAACCCCTAAAGCTTTAATAAGACGAGACAGTGAAGTTAGAGAGATTAACTCTGAAGAGATAGTACCGGGGGACATTATAGTTTTAGATGCCGGAAGATATATACCTGCGGATATCAGACTTATAGAAAGCGCTAACTTGCAGATTGAAGAATCAGCCTTAACAGGTGAATCAGTACCATCAGAAAAGAATGCAAATGATATTCATGAAGATCCGAAAACGCCAATAGGGGATAAATCAAATATGGCATTTATGTCTACCCTGACTACATACGGCAGAGGTGAAGGTGTAGTAGTCGGAACGGCGATGGAGACTGAAATAGGGAAAATTGCTAAAATACTTGATGAAGATATCGAAGAAATGACCCCCCTTCAAAAGAGACTGGATGAGCTGGGCAGGATACTGGGATTCTTAGCTATTGGCATATGTGTACTAATATTTATAATAGCTCTATTCCAGAAGAGAGATTTATTTGAAATGTTCCTTACTGCAATAAGCTTAGCTGTTGCCGCTATTCCGGAAGGACTTCCTGCAATAGTTGCAATAGTTCTTGCTCTTGGTGTAACAAGAATGTCGAAGATAAATGCCATAGTTAAAAAACTGCCTGCTGTTGAGACCTTGGGTTCTGTAAACATAATATGCTCTGATAAAACAGGCACGTTAACTCAAAATAAGATGACAGTTGTGAAATTCTATACGTTAGAAAGCCTGAAGGATGTTCCTTCAGAGGGAAAAGGATTTGATGCAGGAAAAGATGCCAGGGAATTAATGAAATCCTTCGTGCTATGCTCAGATGCTACCTATGAAAATGGACAGAGCACAGGAGATCCTACTGAAGTTGCTTTGGTTATACTGGGTGACAGATATAATCTGGAAAGAAGAACACTGCACTCCGAATATAAAAGAGTTGGCGAAAAGCCCTTTGATTCAGATAGAAAACTTATGTCAACGTTAAATGAAGAAGAAAGTGGATATAGGATTCATACTAAGGGTGCTATAGACAATATTCTAAAGATTTCAAAGAATGCTTTAGTTAATGGTGTTATTGTTCCATTAACTGAAGAAATGAAAGCAAGCTACCTGAAGGTGGCAGAAGAAATGTCAGATGATGCATTGAGAGTTCTGGGTGCAGCATTTAGAGATGTTGATTGCATAATTGATCCGAGCGAAATGGAAAAGGATTTAACTGTTATTGGAATAGTCGGTATGATAGATCCTCCGAGACTTGAAGTTAAGGACTCAATAATTGAAGCTAAGCGGGCTGGTATTACCCCGGTAATGATAACCGGAGATCACAAGAATACAGCGGTTGCCATTGCAAAGGAGCTTGGAATTGCAGCATCTATAGAACAGAGTATTACTGGTGCCGAAATAGATGAATTATCAGAGGTCGAGTTTTCAAAAAGAATAAATAATTATAGAGTATTCGCGAGAGTATCTCCTGAGCATAAGGTTAAGATAGTTAAGGCTTATAAGGCACAAGGAAATATTGTTTCTATGACAGGAGACGGAGTCAATGATGCACCTTCATTAAAGAATGCAGATATTGGTGTTGCTATGGGTATCACAGGCACTGACGTCTCTAAGGGCGCTAGTGATATGATACTTACTGATGATAACTTTACAACTATAGTTCGTGCTATAGAAGAAGGAAGAAACATTTACAGCAACATTAAGAAGTCAGTAATATTCCTTCTTTCATGCAACCTTGGAGAAGTTATTGCAGTATTTGCTTCAGTACTGTTCTTCTGGCCGGTACCACTAATGCCAACACAGATTTTGTGGATAAATTTAATAACCGATACACTTCCAGCTATTGCCCTTGGTATAGACCCCGGTGATAAGGATGTTATGAAAAAGAAGCCAAGAGATCCAAAAGAAAGCTTCTTTGCAAAAGGTGCTGGATATAGAGCTGTAATTGGTGGTACATTAATCGGGGTGCTTACTCTTGCTGCCTTCTACTTTGGATTAAGTGAATATGGATATAGCTTAGGCTCGGAGAATATACCGGAACATGTATTAACATATGCCAGAACAATGGCATTTGTGGTTCTCGCAGGTTCACAGCTATTCTATTCACTAACAATGAGAAATTCAACCAAATCAATATTCAAGGTAGGATTATTCTCTAACATATACCTGGTTGGTGCTATAGTAATCGGTTTTATACTACAGCTTGGAGTCATTTCAGTGCCTTTCCTTGCAAGCGCATTTAAGGTTCAAATGCTTTCGGGAAGAGACTGGATACTAGTTATACTATTTGCTTTAGTGCCTCTTGCAGTAAATGAAGTAATTAAGCTGTTTGCAAGACTAAAGGAAAGCAATAATAAGAGTTAAATATTAATCTTTAGTATTCAGGGAGCCAGCTTCTTTACATTTCACAATTGTAAGGAAGCTGGCTCCTTGCAAGTTTTTGGGACGGTTGCTTTTGCTTTGGCTTTTTCAAAATGGTATAATATTACTTGAGGTGGATAATATGTCAGGCAGTAAAGAATTCAGAGCCTGAAGGATTATTGCCATTAAGAAATATTAAATGGGCAAAGAGGATATATTAAATACAATTAATATATAAGTAAAGGAAGGTACATAATGATAGAATTAGGTGAAATGCAAAAGCTTGAGGTAATTAGAACGACTAAAATTGGCGCGTTTCTGAATACTGAATATGGAAGAGATCAGGAAGATATTCTGCTGCCGATGAACCAGGTGCCACAAGGCATTGAAATAGGAGACGAAATTGAAGTATTTGTTTATAAGGATTCGGAAGACAGAATGATAGCAACTATGAAAAAGCCAAAGATAACAATGGGAGAGTTTGCGCTGCTTGAGGTAGTAGATAATTCGAAAATTGGTGCTTTTATGGATTGGGGTTTGGAGAAGGACTTGCTGCTGCCTTTTAAGGAACAGACATATGAAGTGGAAAAGGATGGGTCCTATTTAGTGGGATTATATATAGATAAGAGCAGCAGATTATGCGCTACTATGGATATATACAAGCTATTGAGCACAGAATCACCTTATAAGGAAAATGACAGGGTTAATGGAACCATCTATCAGATCAATGAGGACATGGGAGCTTTTGTAGCTGTGAATAATAAATACAGCGGGTTGATACCTAAAAAGGAATTCTATGGTGAATATAAGTGCGGGGATAGCGTAGAGGTTAGAATAAAGAAGGTCAGAGAAGACGGAAAATTGGAATTGAGTTTAAGAAAAGAAGCTTATAATCAAATGGATGATGATGCCATAATGATTTTAGACAGACTGGCATCAAACGGGGGTAAGCTGGCATTAAATGATAACAGCCGGCCAGAGGATATAAATGCGGAGCTGAAGATGAGTAAAAGTGCGTTTAAAAGAGCTGTTGGAAAACTTCTTAAGGAAAGAAAAATCAAAATAACCGAACAAGGTATTGAAACAGTCTAAGAAGTGCACTCAAAGCTAACCTATGTAATGGACAAATGTGGTATAATTAGTGTGTACAGCACTTGAAGGTGACGGATTATATAGTTGATATTGAGAAAGGGAGAGTAAAAAATGTCAAATAAAAATATTGAAGCTATGAAAAAGATAATTGAAGAAAAGAAAAAAAAGAGCTCAGAACAAGGTGGAATTCCTAGAGCCAATGCGGATATAACGGAAATTAGAGAAAGTTACAAAAAGAACAAAAAAGGCGGGTTATTTGATAAATAGAATTACTCCGGAGGAGATAGACCATGGATGGAACTAATCGTGAAAATATAAAGCCAGGGGCTCATGTTTCTATTGTACAAAAGCAAGATCAACGCTCCGGGGAGTTAACAGAAGGTATAGTAATGAAAGTACTTACAAATTCTCAGACTCATCCCCACGGAATAAAGGTGATGCTTGAAAACGGTATAGTTGGCAGAGTAAAAGAAGTATTGCGCTAAAAGCAAAAGAGACGGTTTTCTAAAAACAATATTCTTATAAATAATTGCTTATAAGAGTATTGTTTTTGTGTTTTGTGCGAATATAAAAGCATGGAACCAAAAACATAATATTTCCGTCTATAAACTTAAAGAAATTTCTCAGGAGGCAGCAACATGAAAAAAATATTATTGATTGCACTTGTTTTGTTGCTGAGTGTTTCTCTGTTTGGTTGTACAAGTAGAGTAAATGGGGCTCAGCCAAAAGAAGAAGGGCAGAACAAAGCGGAGCCGCAGCAGACAGATAAATCTGATGAGGAGGCAGCTGCAAGTCTGGTTGAGGGTTTTGGCAGCAAGCTCCAATTAGTCTCGCTGCTAGCCCCCAAAGATATAGTGGAAAAGAGCATGAAAGAGAACTATGGTAATTTTGTCTCTGAAGCACTTATAGCAAAATGGATAAGTGATCCGCTGAATGCTCCGGGGCGACTGACTTCGAGTCCATGGCCGGATCGTATAGAAGTTCTAAGCATTGTGAAGTTATCAGAAGATACATACGAAGTTAAAGGCAAAATAATTGAAGTAACGAGCACTGAGAAGGAAAGCGGCGGAATTGCCGCAAAGCGCCCTATTACTCTTATGATAAAAAAATTCAACAATAACTGGCTTATAGACGATGTGACTCTCGGCGCTTATGAGGAAACCGATTCAGTCGTCAACTGATTTAAGATAACCAATGGAAAGTAAGTGTCAGTCGCTTACTTTCCATTGGTTATATAATTACTAAAATTTATTAATATATGGTTGACTAAATATTCTTATTCTAGGTATAATCTAGATTGTGTGTAAATTTACAAGGAAAAATTACTTAGGAGGAAATGAATAGGATGGATAAGGGCAACCATAGCCAGACAAGCATTATAACAGCTAGCTTAAAGGATGTTTCAGCAAATCCGGCACCATTGGGATTATTGGGATTTGGCATGACAACGGTATTACTTAATTTACATAATGCAGGTTTTTTCCCGCTTAGCGCCATGATATTGGCAATGGGCATTTTTTATGGAGGCTTGGCTCAAATTATCGCAGGAATTATGGAATGGAAGAAAAACAATACCTTTGGGACGACGGCTTTTATCTCATATGGTTTCTTCTGGCTATCCTTAGTGGGGCTGCTTGTTATGCCCAAACTAGGATTGGCAGAAGCAGCAACAGGTCCAGCGATGGCGGCATATCTTTTCATGTGGGGAATATTTACTTTCGGTATGTTTATTGGAACACTCCGAATCAGTCGTGCCCTGCAATTTGTTTTCGGTTCACTGACTATTCTCTTTTTCCTTCTTGCACTAGGAGATTATACCGGTATTGAAGGAATTAAGGTAGTTGCTGGATATGAAGGCACTGTCTGCGGTCTTTCCGCTATTTATACTGCGCTTGCTCAGATTCTGAATGAGGTTTACGGCAAAGCAGTGCTGCCTCTGGGAACTGTGAGAAAATAAACTTGTAAGGACGTGAAAAAATGCAGCTCTCAAGATTAAGAAACATGAATGATCAGGGCAGCCGGAAAGGGCACGGTCAGGATGAGGAATATCAACGATGTGAACTCTGCAATGTGCCTATATTCAATAACCCTTGTTGTGATGTAAGAAGCAGTGGCGTTTTTAAAGGGAAAGGGAAAATACTTTGTAACAAGTGTGCAGCGACACTTGCAAAGATACCCACACAACAAGCTATTCAAGCTTTGAATAATGCGTATGAGACTTACCCCAAAAAGTAACGCATGAATTAGAAGATGGAATAGTAAACAAAAATATCATATATTTGATACTAACATTGCTACATTTTCCATTACATGTTATGATATATATGTAATATTGTTTTTTCAACTGCCGAACTCCGGTATCATTATGAAGAATTTCGGGATTATAGAGCGGGAGACTCAATTAATTATGAGTTGACTGCTCTTTTTATATTTGTATAGCGCAAAGTGAATATAATGAATAACGTTAATCTGCAAAAGTTAGTGGACAAAGCTCGAGAACAGATAAAATTAATAATAAGCAGTGGCTTGCCACTTTTAAAGGAGAACACAAATTGAATTTTGAAGAACTGAACATCATTACGCCTATAATGAAGGCTTTAAAAACTGAAGGATATACCATGCCTACTCCTATCCAGGAACAGGCGATTCCGGTTATACTAGAAGGAAAGGATCTGCTTGGATGTGCGCAAACCGGTACAGGAAAGACGGCAGCATTTGCCATTCCCATGCTGCAGATGCTTCATGAAGAAGCGAAAAATGAAAAAGGACCACGAAGGATCAAAGCTTTAATATTAACACCAACACGTGAACTGGCAATTCAGATAGACGAAAGCTTCGCCGCCTATGGAAGATATACCGGAATTAAGCATACTGTGGTTTTTGGCGGGGTTTCACAAATTCCCCAAACAAACGCATTGAAGTCGGGAGCGGATATTCTTGTGGCAACTCCAGGTAGACTGCTTGATCTTATAAACCAGAAGTACATCAGTCTGAGTCATGTAAAGATGTTTGTGCTTGATGAAGCAGATCGTATGCTTGATATGGGGTTTTCCCACGATGTGAAAAAAATCATAGCACAATTGCCGATTGCAAGGCAAACACTATTGTTTTCTGCAACCATGCCGCCGGAGATTACAAAACTGATAGATACCATTCTGTCAAACCCGGTTAAGGTTGAAGTGACTCCTGCTTCATCAACGGTGGACACAATACAGCAAACAGTATATTTCGTCGATCAGAAGGACAAGAAATCCTTGCTTATAAAGCTGTTGAAAAGCAGGTCTATTGATTCAGCTTTGGTATTTACACGGACAAAGCATGGAGCTGATAAGATTGCGAGAGATCTGGCAAAGGCAAGTATAGCTGCCCAGGCAATACATGGAAATAAATCGCAGATGGCTCGCCAGCTTGCTCTGGAAAATTTCAAATTAAAGCGTACAAGGGTGCTTGTGGCAACCGATATAGCAGCGAGAGGAATCGATGTGCAGGAGTTATCCCATGTAATTAATTTCGACCTTCCAAATGTGCCTGAAACATATGTCCATAGGATAGGGAGGACCGGAAGGGCAGGAATGGGAGGAACTGCTGTATCATTTTGTGACAGCGAGGAAAGGGCATATCTGAGGGATATACAGAAGCTCATATCTAAAAAGATACCTGTCAGTGTGAATCAACCATAATGTCAATGAAGAATAAAAATTAAAAATAAATGTTTAAGGAGAACTATCTTATGATGAACCCTACAATAAGTGAATTGTTAACGAAAGTAGACAGCACATATACACTATGTAATGTAGTAGGCAAGAGAGCAAGGCAGCTAGTCGGTGGAGATCATCCGCTTTCAAAGTGCAATTCAGGAAAACCTGTTTCTATTGCGACTAATGAGGTTAATGACGGAAAACTTATTTATACTCGAAACAAAAGCGAGATTTAGTTAAAATGAGTTAGTGAAGTAAAGATTATTTGGTCTTTGAAAAGGCATATCCATTGTGGTAAAGTATATGTACCATAATGGATGCGCCTTTTCTGTCATATTTGAGATGAATGGCATATATAAGGACATAAACCTATTGACATGAAATTTGGTGTGTGGTATATAAAAAATTGAAACTTCTTAATAACGAAAGGAGAGATACACTTGGCAAAAAAACAATTTAAGGCAGAGTCTAAAAGGCTGCTGGATATGATGATCAACTCAATTTACACTCATAGGGAGATTTTTCTTAGAGAGCTCATTTCTAATGCCAGTGATGCAATTGATAAAATCTATTATAAAGCTTTAACGGATGACTCCTTGAGCTTTGATAAAGACAATTATTACATCAGAATAGCAGCTGACAAGAAAAACAGGGTATTGAGAATCTCTGATACCGGAATTGGAATGACAAAAGAGGAGCTTGATGATAACCTTGGAGTTATTGCAAAAAGCGGATCGTTATCATTCAAAAAAGAAAATGAATTGAAAGATGGGTATGACATAATAGGACAGTTCGGTGTAGGTTTCTATTCAGCATTTATGGTAGCTGATACTGTTACTGTCATAAGCAAAGCTTTTGGCAGCAGCGAAGCTTTCAAATGGGAATCAAAAGGCGCGGAAGGCTATACAATCGAGCCCTGTGAAAAGGATTCTGCCGGTACTGATATCATACTAAAAATAAAAGAGAATAATGAAGATGAGAAATTTGATGAATATCTTGAAGAATATAGAATAAAATCCATTATTAAGAAGTACTCCGATTTTATCAGATACCCGATAAAAATGGAGATGACCGGAAGAAGACTCAAAGAGGGCAGTGAAAAAGAATACGAGGACTATGCAGAGGAAAAGACTATAAATAGCATGGTTCCTTTGTGGAAAAAGAATAAAAGTGAGCTTACCCAGGAGGACTATGACAATTTCTATTCAGAGAAGCACTACGGCCATGATAATCCAATAAAGCACATACATATCAGCGCTGATGGTGCTGTAAGCTACAATGCTATTTTATTCATCCCAGAGAAAATGCCATTTGATTTTTATACAAAAGAATTTGAAAAGGGCTTAGAGTTGTATTCAAATGGCGTATTAATTATGAATAAATGTGCAGACTTGCTGCCCGACTATTTCAGCTTTGTAAAGGGAATGGTGGATTCAGAAGATTTGTCACTTAATATATCCAGAGAGGTGCTGCAGCATGATAGGCAGTTGAAGCTTATCGCTAAAAACATTAAAACAAAAATAAAAAGCGAGTTGGAAAATTTACTAAAAAATGGTAGGATTAAGTATGAGGAGTTTTACAAATCCTTCGGAAGGCAACTGAAGTACGGCATATATAGTGATTACGGAAGCAACAAGGATGTACTGCAAGATTTGCTGATGTTTTATTCATCAAAAGAGAAAAAGATGGTTACTTTAGATGAATACGTTTCCAGGATGCCTGAAGAGCAAAAATATATTTATTATGCGGCAGGGGAAACAAACGAAAGAATTGAGAAAATGCCGCAGACAGAATCGGTATCAGATAAGGGCTACGAAATCTTATACTTTACTGATGATGTGGATGAGTTTGCAATAAGAATGATAATGACATATAAAGAAAAGGAATTCAAATCTGTATCAAGCAGTGACTTGGGTATAGAAAATGAAGAAAATGAAAGCTCATCCGACTCAGATGAGAAGGAAAGCAAAGAGCTGTTCGAATACATGAAAGGTATTTTGTCGGGTAAGGTTAGCGATGTTAGAGCATCTAAAAGACTGAAAAACCATGCTGTATGTCTATCCAACGATGGTGAGCTTACGATAGAAATGGAGAAAATACTAAACGCCATGCCTAACAATCAGAATATAAAAGCAGACAAGGTTCTGGAAATAAACGTTAACCATGATGTGTTTAAATCCTTGAAGGAAGCTTATGAAAAAGATAAAGCTAAATTGAATTTATATACAGATTTATTGTATAGTCAAGCTCTTCTTGTCGAGGGGTTAACCATAGATGATCCGGTAGAATTCACGAATAACATATGTAAGCTAATGATGTAAACAGAAGTTGATTCCAGCATTTATGTCAATTTGCCTTCGAGTTTTGGAGTGTATGCGGGTAATGTAATTATTTTTTTAACAATCCTGTACACATGTATTAATATACATTAAAATATATATTAATAGTAGCGCTGCAATAGTGCTATATAAAAAAATAAGGGGGCAAGTGTATGGATGGAGGAAGTTTACAGATTTTGATTGCCATGGCTTCATATGTGGCAGTGGTTATCGGTATAGGAGTGTATTACTCAAAGCGCGCCAGTGAAAGCAGCGACAACTATCTTATCGGTGGCAGATCCCTGGGTCCATGGGTTGTTGCAATGGGTGCTGAGGCCTCTGACATGAGCGGGTGGCTTTTAATGGGACTCCCTGGAGTTGCATATTTCTTCGGTTTCAGTGATGCGGCATGGACTGCAATAGGACTTGGTATAGGTACTTATTTAAACTGGTTGTTTGTAGCTAGGAGACTTCGTACATACTCACACATTGCCGGAGATTCAATAACAATTCCTGATTTTATCAGCAACAGATACAAAGAAGAGAAAAAAGTTATAATGACAATAGCAGCACTTTTCATTTTGGTATTCTTTAGTGTTTATGCTGCAAGTTGTTTTGTTACGGTAGGAAAGCTATTTAGTACATTGTTTGGCGTAAAATATGTATATATGATGATTGTAGGGGCTTTATTCGTAGTTTTTTATACCTTTATAGGCGGCTTCTTAGCTGAAAGCGCATCGGATTTTATGCAGGGTATTGTAATGTTCTTTGCCTTGACTTCTGTGTTAATAGCCGGCGTTTCCGCTGCTGGAGGCATTTCTGCTGTTGTTGAAAATGCAAAGGCAATACCGGGGTTCTTTGATTTCTTCGGAATTGCTCAGCCTACGCTTGTAAATGGGGTTCAGCAAATTGGTGAGGCGGGCAAGCCTTTGTTCGGCGAAGCAGGCAGCTATGGGTTATTAACCATAATATCAACACTTTCCTGGGGACTGGGCTATTTTGGCATGCCGCAGGTTTTATTGAAATTTATGGCTATCAAAAAAGCAAGTGATCTTAAATTATCCAGAAGGATTGCGATTATATGGGTTATTATTTCCCTTGGTGCTGCTGTAGCAATTGGCATGATTGGAAGAATATTGTTTCCGGCTGCTCTGCTTACACAAAGCGCGTCAGAAAGTATATTTATACTAATGTCTACTAATTTCTTCGTTCCATTATTTGCTGGAATTGTTATGGCAGGTATTCTGGCAGCAACCATTAGTTCATCAGATTCGTACTTGCTTATTGCAGCTTCTGCATTTTCAAAAAATATCTATCAAGGCATTATGAAAAAAGAAGCTAGTGATAAAGCAGTTTTATATGTATCCAGGGTTACATTAGTTGTAATAGCTGCTATTGCAATGTTTATTGCCATAGATGAAAACAGTATTATTTTCAAAGTGGTTTCATTTGCATGGGCGGGCTTTGGGGCAACCTTTGGACCGGTTATGTTGTTTTCACTATTTTGGAAAAGAACCACAAGAAGCGGTGCAATTGCGGGCATGCTGGCTGGCGGCGGAATGGTCTTCATATGGAAGCTGATTCTTAAACCTATGGGAGGAGTTTTTGGAATATACGAATTGTTCCCAGCATTTGTAGTATCCTGTATTGCCATAGTGATATTCTCTCTATTATCCAAAGAGCCATCGAAAGAAATACAAGATGAGTTCGAGCTTGCAAGGACACAAACCAAAGGGTAATTGTAAGATAGGGAGAAGAGTGGTATAATATGCTATAAATTCTTGAATTAAGAAAGGTAGGATAAAAAAAGTGGATAATTATGATGTAATTCTGGACTTTTTCAGCAAGGCGGAAAAGCCGGTCGGTGCAGGGCAGATTGCAACTGCAACAGGCATAGACAGGAAAGAAGTTGACAAAGTGATGACTAAGCTCAAAAAAGAGGAAAAAATAGTTTCTCCTAAGGTTTGTTTTTGGGAGTTAAAAAGAATATAGTAAAGAATTGCTTTATTAATAACTGCCACAGATTGAGATGCTGGAAAGTATCTTGAACTGTGGTTTTTTATATAAAAGCATATTATTTCATATTGTCTATTGTAAATATAAATCATATTATATATAATTTATATATAATATGATTTATGGAGGAATATCATGGAGATTGCTGAATTCAAAAATATTGTTTGGGATTATACAAGGAAAATTGCAGAAAGTATGAATTGCATATTCGCACCTGTAAGTGAAGAATATGGATTAACTATGATACAAACAAGAATTCTTATGGAATTGTATAAATATGAGTCTCACACAATAGGCAGTTTAGCAGACAGCACGTGTATTGCAGGTGCAAATATTTCCGCCATGTGTAAAAAGCTTGAGGTTCAAGGTTTATTAGAACGTGCTAGAAACCGAGAGGATGAGAGAGTAGTGCTGGTGGCACTTACAAAGCTGGGGAAAGAGACTACGTTGGAAATAGATAGGCTTTGCAATGATAAGATCTCACAGCATCTGGCAAATGAGGCAGAAGAGACTTTTGAAGATATTATAGCAGGATTGCAGAAACTGGATGAGCTATTAAAAAAAATCAACTGTGTTGAAAAGAAATAGATTCAAACCCTATAAACGGAGAGAATTGAAATGGAGAGAATAATATGAAAGAAGAAAAGAATCCTAAAAAGTCAATTGTTTATTTTTATATTGCTACAATGATTATTGTACTAGTATTAAATACATTTGTTATTCCATCACTATTTAAGCAAGAGATCACCCAAGTAGACTATGGTACATTTCTGTCACAAATTGAAAGCGGGAAAGTAAAAACCGTAGAAATTCAGGAGAACCAAATTGCATTTACTCAAGTAAATGGCGCAGGTGAAGATAGTATTTATGTGACAGGGCGCGTAGATGACCCGGAGCTCGTGAATCGTCTTCATTCTGCTCATGTTGAATTTTCCAGGGTTATTCCAAAAGAAAATTCACCTTTAGTAAACTTTATATTTTCTTGGATTCTTCCAATTATTATTTTCATAGGAATTGGGCAGCTTCTTACCAACTCCATGCAAAAAAGAATGGGCGGCAATGCCATGACCTTTGGGAAGAGCAATGCCAAGGTATATGTCGAAGCGCAGACCGGCAAAACCTTTGCGGATGTGGCAGGACAAGATGAGGCAAAAGAGGCTTTGACTGAAATAGTGGATTTTATGCATAACCCGACGAGATATAAGGAAATTGGTGCAATCATGCCGAAGGGTGCATTGCTTGTAGGCCCTCCGGGTACTGGTAAAACGCTTCTTGCAAAAGCTGTGGCAGGTGAATCAAAAGTACCGTTTTTCTCGATTTCCGGTTCAGAATTTGTGGAGATGTTTGTAGGTATGGGCGCGGCGAGAGTGAGAGACCTTTTTAAACAAGCTCAGGCAAAGGCTCCTTGTATTGTATTTATCGATGAAATTGATACTATTGGTAAAAAACGTGACAATGGAGGAATTGGTGGTAATGATGAGCGGGAACAGACATTAAATCAGCTGTTGGCTGAGATGGACGGTTTTAATGGGGAAAAGGGTGTAGTAATTCTTGCAGCAACCAATAGACCTGACTCTCTTGACAAGGCTTTGCTCCGCCCCGGTAGATTTGACCGTCGTATTCCGGTAGAATTGCCGGATCTTGCGGGTCGTGAGGCTATTCTAAAGGTACATTCAAAAATAATAAAGTTAGGCAATGATGTAGATTTTAATGGAATAGCAAGAGCAACCTCCGGCGCATCCGGTGCTGAACTTGCCAATATAATAAATGAAGGAGCCTTGAGGGCGGTAAGATGCGGCCGCAAATATGTGGAGCAGATAGATTTGGAGGAAGCTGTGGAAGTTATAATTGCAGGATACCAGAGAAAAGGTGCTGTCATATCAGCAAAGGAAAAGAAAATTATTGCATATCATGAAATTGGACATGCAATTGTTGCGGCGAAACAGACTGAATCAGCACCTGTGCACAAGATAACAATAATACCTCGTACCTCAGGAGCACTAGGTTATACTATGCAGGTTTCAGAGGGCGAAAATGTGCTGATGACGCGAGAAGAGGCCTTGAATAAGGTTGCTACCTTTACTGGTGGCCGTGCCGCAGAGGAGCTGGTTTTTGAAACCTATACCTCAGGAGCATCCAATGATATTGAGCAAGCTACAAAAATAGCAAGGGCAATGGTCACTCGCTTGGGCATGAGCAAGGCCTTTGATATGATGGCGTTGGAGACAGTGACCAATCAGTATCTTGGAGGAGATTCTTCATTGGCATGCTCTTCAGATACAGCAGCTAAGATTGATGAAGAAGTATTGTCCATTATAAAAAATGCTCATGAGAAAGCAATCAATATTTTGAAAGATAATATGGACAAGCTTCACTTATTGTCCTCACACCTGCTTGAAAAGGAAACTATATCTGGTGATGAGTTTATGAAGATTTTGACTGCTTAGTGCGTATTAACATAACAGAATTCCAAAAGCAAGGTCGATGATTATGTTGGCTTTGCTTTTGCTTTTGTATCGACAAGTAAGGTTGTCAATGCTATCATTTGGATATAGCGACGGATAAGGACAAATAAGTTTGCGTTATTCACAAATGCTAATTAGAAAGAAAGGGGTGAAAGCAATGAAACAGATTTTTAATTTTCAAGATAGGCTCCGGGGATTGAACGATGCTATTGCGCGGTATCCGTTAACGACTGCATTTCTTTTGGCGGCTGCAGTCATTAATGCTTTTGATATCAGCACATCAAAGGACTATTCGAAATATCTTATAACCTTTGTGGTTGGTGCATTTCTGGGTGCAGTGGTGCAGGTAGCTTATGAGCGATTTTTTTGTAAATCTGTCAGCCGCGTGATTTTAATGGGTACGGCAGTCTTGCTAACTGCAGGTTATTATCTTATAATCATGACAGCGCCCAAGCTGGGTATGGAGATCGGCATCAGGACGTCGGTTGCGCTGTTTGCCCTGCTTATTGCATTTATATGGGTGCCTGTGATAAAAAGCGAAATAAGCTTTAATGAAAGCTTTATGGCAACATTTAAAGCCTACTTTAATTCTCTGTTTTTCTCCGGTGTAATTCTGGGGGGTATATACATCATCATAGCAGCAGTTGACCAGCTTCTCTTCCCTGTGGATTATAAAGCCTATTCACATGCTGCCAATATTGTTTTCATTCTGTTTGCACCGATGTATTTTTTATCCCTTATACCTGTTTATCCTGGAACAGCAGATAAAGAAAAAATTGAAAGTGCAGCTCATTGTCCGAAGTTTTTGGAGATTCTCATCTCTTTTATTCTCATTCCTTTGATAGCGGTGTTTACAATAATTTTATTGATATATATAATCCGAAATATCGGAGGAAAATTCTGGACGGATAATCTTCTGGAACCGATGCTTGTATCTTATTCAATCACTGTTATACTATTGTATATACTGGCTAGTCGGCTGGAAAACAAATTCGCCATATTCTTCAGAAGAATATTTCCCAAGGTGTTGGTTCCGATTGTACTCTTTCAAATTGTTTCCTCTGTGTTAAGCCTGGCGGGTACAGGGATAACACACACCCGCTATTATGTCATACTGTTTGGTATTTTTGCCGCTGCTGCGGGCGTTATATTGAGCATTGTTCCGGTACGAAAAAACGGTATTATTGCTGCAATGCTTATCGCTTTTGCCTTGGTTTCCATCCTTCCCCCGGTGGATGCATTCACGATAAGCCGGAGAAGCCAGACAGTTATGCTTAAGAATGTGCTTTTGAAAAACCATATGCTTGATAACAACATTATCAAACCAAATGCATCAATCCCTGAGGAGGACAAAAAGACAATTGTAAAAGCAATTAATTATTTAAACATGATGGAGTATACCAATAGGATTGAATGGCTGCCGGGCGATTTCAGCAGATATGATGATTTTTACAAAACCTTTGGCTTTAATGAATATGAAGCGCCGGGGAACATCAACCAGCAAGTCTACCTTAGCATTGAGCAGGAAACCCCCATTGATATCACAGGGTATGACAGCTTTGTTCATTTCAATGTCAATATACCCGGTGACAATATTAACGACAACATCGGTAATATTGTGAAATCGGGTAAAAACTACACCCTGACAAAAGATACAACCAAGGATCAATGTGATATATATTTGATGGGAGAAAACAAAAAAGAGTTAATACGATTTTCAACCAGGGAGATTTTTGACAGGTTCAATAATTATAATACAAGCAAGGGGTCTATCCCGACAGTTCAAGCCTCTTTCACAAAGGAGAATGGCTTAGCTAAAATTACATTTGTGGTACAAAGTTTGAATATGGATAAAACGCCAAATCAGGTGTATTATGGGGCTGATATTTATGCCTTTGTCAAGATTAAATAGATTGAGTGTTCTTTGTTGAAATTAATAATCTTACTAAAAGTTAGGAGTAATATAAATGAATATATTTAAAAAATTTATGGTGGGAAGGTATGGCAGTGACCAGCTCGCTGTAGCGCTGATCATATTTTCGCTTTTAATAACTTGGACAGCTGAGCTAATCAGACTGCCATTATTGACACTTGTGGGCTATGTTACCTTGGGGGTATGCATTTTCAGAATGTTATCAAAGAATCTGACTAAGCGCAGTATGGAAAACTATAAGTTTAACATACTTATAAGCCCTGCATATTCATGGTTTAAGAAGAAACAGAAACATCTTATAGATTCAAAAACTCATAGGTATTTCGAATGCCCAAATTGCAAGACTAATTTACGTGTTCCAAAAGGTAAGGGGGATATTGTTATTACCTGTCCCAAATGTAAAACAGAATTAAAAAAGAGAACTTGATTCATATTTTCCCAAGGAACTCTTCAAGCGTAATATTTCTACTGGCTATTTCAAGTGAAGCATTTTTCCCTACATAGCGGATGTGCCAGGGTTCAGATTGATAACCGGTAATATGTTCTTTACCCTTAGTATAACGCACGATAAACCCATATTTCGGTGCATTATCCTTTAGCCACTTTCCTTCGCGGGTTTGTGCATAGGACTGGGTAAGGGTAAAATTCACAGATGGACTGCTGACATCCATTGCCAGCCCGGTTTGATGTTCGCTTTGCCCTGGTCTTGCACTGAATTGATTGGCTGCAGTTGCAGAGCCATATTTGTTGATGTTGGATGCAAAAATCGAGCTTTGACGTTCATAAGAACGATAGCCTGAAATAGCAGTAAGCTTTATGTTCTCCTGCTTTGCCCTTGCAAAGAGGGCTTCAAGTGCTTCGGCAGCCTCCGGTGTCATCATTGTTTTGGATGTGTTCGCAGATGATACCTTGGGAGCCGCTAAGCTCTTTGGCACATAACCGGCGGGCAGGTTATGAGTTTTATTTACGAGTATCAGGTTGTTTGTCGTTACTGCCGGTGGCTTAGACACGCTGTTATCTTTTGGATCTTGGGTTTTAAGCTGTTGCCCAGGGTATATTGTATTATTTATTAAGCTGTTCAGTTTCTTTAATAGATCCACTGTTGTTCCTGTTTTTTTTGAAATACCATATAGGGTATCACCAGCCTTGACAATATACATAGTACTTGTCTGAACCTGTACCTTCCTTGCAGGAAGGGCTGAGGGTGAGTAAGCAGCAGCAACTGGGCTGTAGGCAATAGATGCGATCAGTAAGGAACCAAGCATTATATTGACAGTATCTATTTTTGTATCTCGGTAGTTTTCGTTTATGTAGTTCCTGATATAATCCAGAGTGCCTTTTTGCAGTTCTTTTCTTTTGCTGTCAAGCATGCTGAAAAAGTCTTCTGCAAATTCGCTTGTTTGCTTATCAACATGCAATACCAGGGTATATCCATCATTAACTTTTATTAATTCGTGGCGTGAAAATATATCCATTTTATATACCATCTTTCTATACATGCTAATTTCTATTTTTAGCGTTTTCCCGAAGCTTATACCTTGATTTGGAATGTGAGATGAAAGGGGATAAAAAAAGCATGAGTATGATAAAAAACCCAAATATAAAATTAAAAGAAAAATTAGATAAAAAAGACTATGAAGATATCAGTAATCTTCAAAAGCTTTGCATAGAAGCAGATAAAACAACGCTAAAGCTGGAGATTGATTACAAATTGAGCGGTGCAGAAGAGAAAGGTGAAGGTTTAAAGAATATCAATGAATTTATGTTCTATGAGGGAAACAAGCTTATTGGCTATATTGGCATATGCCAATTTGGCGGAGCTGCTATAGAAGTAAATGGCATGGTGCATCCTGAGTATAGAAAGAAGGGTGTATTTAAAAGACTGTTTCCTTTAGTAAAAGACGAGTGGAGCAAAAGAGAGTCACAAAAAATGCTTTTGCTAAGTGATCACAATTCTGTTTCAGGATTGGGGTTTATCAAGTACACGGGTGCTGACTATGATTGTTCAGAATATGAAATGTATTTAAGAGGCAATGTGAAGCAAGACTCAATGTTGAGCAATGTGGTTTTAAGGAAAGCTACCAATAAAGATGCAAAATGGATTGCATTGCAAAGCTCCATAAATTTTGGCGGGGGGTACGAAGAAGAAGATGTTTTATTGCCGGAGGAAGAAGAAGAGCGTGGCATGTTTATATACATAGCAGAGGTTCATAATAGAACAATCGGGAAAATTCATTTAGAAGTAAGTGATAAACTTGGTGCAATTTATGGCTTTGTAGTGCTTCCAGAGTACCGTAGGAAAGGCTATGGAAGAGAGATTTTAACCAAGGCAATAGAAAAGCTAAAAGAATATAACTCGAAGGAAATAATGCTTCAAGTGGCTGTAAAGAATAAAAACGCTTTAGGCCTTTATATATCCTGTGGCTTCCAGGAGACTTCCACGATGGATTATTACAAGTTAGATAAGAAATAGAGGTACGATAAGGAGAAGTAGGATGACTTCAGATATAGTAATTGGGAAACCTGAATTATTAAAAAGAATAAATCGCAATATCATTATAAAATTGATTATCAAGCATGGTGTTATCAGCCGGTCTGAGCTTTCAAAGATTACTAAACTAGCTCTTCCGAGCGTTATGAGAATAGTTCAGGGCTTAATAAGTGAGAACCTTCTGAAAGAAGTGGGCAAGGGGGATTCCACCGGTGGACGCAAACCTAGCTTAATTACACTCAATCAGGAGGCGCTATATATAATCGGCGTTGAAATTGCAATTAAAACTACCATGGTTCTTACCGATCTAGGCGGAAATGTAATTGACAGATGGGAATCGCCGCAAGAGACATACGTGTCACCGGTTGAAATGCTTGAAAGGATTAATGTGAATATTGAAAGGCTGATAGCCAGTCATCAAATTGACCGTAAGAAAATTGCCGGAATTGGTATTGGTACACCGGGTTCTAATTTCAAGCATATTAAGGATGTCGAAAACTCTATCCTGAAAGGGTGGGAGAAAATAGATGTTAAAGCGTGGTTTGAGTCAAAAACGGATTTGCCTATATTTATCGACAATGTAGCCAGAACAAGAACACTAAGTGAGCTTTGGTTCGGTATCGGCAAACGTATTAAGAGTTTTATTTATGTTTTTATCGATAAAGGCGTAGGCTGCGGAATTGTAAACAACAATACAATACATGAAGGTTACAGCTCGGTAGCTGGAGAATTCGGGCATACAATTATAGAATATGATGGAAGAGAGTGCTATTGCGGCAACCGGGGGTGCGTCGAAATGTATGTTTCGGCTGGTGCGATAACAAATGAAGTTATTAAAGCTCTGAGCATATCAGAGGAGGATTTTAAGTTCAAGAACGTGATAGAGCTGGAAAGTGAGCCAAAGGTTCAAAAGGTTTTATCCGATAGCGGCAAAATATTAGCTGCTGGTGTAGCAAACCTGATTAACATTTTCAATCCTCAGGCAGTAGTACTCGGGGGTATTGTCCCAAGTGAGAGCCGGTACTTTGCTGAGGCAGTCATGCAAGCTATTGATGCAAATGTATTTTCTAACAATGCTATGAAGACTCCGGTTTTTATAAGCGAAGTTGATCAAGAGAGGATTTGTATTGGAAGTGTTGCACTGGTAATAAATGAAGTGTTTAAATCTGTAGAGCTCAGTTAATATAGCAACTACAAAGCATACAAAATATATTATTCATGTCATCCTGAACAGAGTGAAGGATCTAGAACCTTAAGGAATACTTAAAAGTATTTGTCCGGGTCATACTTATAGGTATAAGATTCTTCGTAAACTCAGAATGACATGGGTGAAACTTTAAAGCAATTTTTCGGAAATTAATTTTCAGGAAAATTGCTTTTCATTTTGACCTTTAAGTAAAAAAGTGGTAGAATTTAATCAGTTAGTAACATATAGTAACAAAGTATATTTATGACAAGGAGGTCGTATGAAGCTAGTTGTTAAACCAATTAAAGCGACAGAATCACTTATGGCATTTTTAGAGGAAAAGAAAGTGATTACTAGAATTTGTCCGGGCCATGATCAGCTAAATACACAAAAAGGTGAGTCCAGATGTGAGACGGTGTATTCAACAAACCCTCAATTTGGTCCGCATAAACTTATCTGCGTAACGATAAATACTACTGAACCAAGAAATTTCTTGTACCATAGCGATAAGGAGGACTTTATGCTTATTGATAAGCTTGGAACAGCAGAGCTGATTTTAACAGTAAGCTTGCTTCACAAGGATGAACTGCTTCATAAGATAGATGCTAATACTCTTTCAGCAGAGGACTTCGTTTCTGTCATTTGTGAAATGAACGATTCTTATCTGAGCTTTTTCACAATGAACCCATACTATCCCCATGTAGAGACCTGCAGAGTTACCTCGGAAAACCCGCCAAGTTTTTATGTCGGCGAACCAAGGGATTTGGACGAAAACCTGATAGATTTTAAAAACTATCAGCTCACAATTGAGCAGTACTAAAAATAAGCTGTCCATAATATATTAGGATAAGCACAATTCGCTAATAGGAGGTTAAATATGAAGCGTTCACAAATAAATCAGGAAATTAAGTGGGCAAAGGAATTATTGGAGAAAAGCAATATTAAATTGCCCCCCTTCGGTTATTGGACTTTAGAAGAATGGAAATCTGGCGAAAGAAACCTGGAGATCATTAAAGAAGTCATGCTGGGCTGGGATATAACAGACTTTGGGAAAGAAAGGTTTAATGAATTTGGTGCTGTCTTGTTTACATTAAGGAACGGCTCTTTAAGGGATAGCCGAATTGGTACCCCATACGCGGAAAAGCTTATTCTTTTAAAAGAGGGGCAGAGACTCCCGCTTCACTATCATGCAAACAAGACTGAAGATATCATAAACAGAGCTGCCGGAGTTATGGCTATAAAGCTATATAATTCTCTGGAGAATGGCGAGGTGGATTATGAATCAAAGGTCAGCGTTGATTTAGACGGAGTAACATATATTTTTGCAGCTGGTGAAGAAATAGATATATACCCCGGCAACAGCATCACGCTGAGACCTTATGTATACCACGTGTTTTGGGCTAAGAAAGGCTGCGGGGATCTGGTATGCGGAGAGGTGTCCTCCATTAATGACGACAATACAGACAATTTTAATGCAGAAGATGTAAGCAGATTTTCTAAGGTGGAAGAGGATGAGCCTATTTTATATCCCCTTTGCAATGAATATACTACTGTATTATATTGAACGCACAAAAGTATTCCTATTGGGTATAGTGCGAATTCAACAACAATCAAGGAAGCGTATTTGCATAATATGATTGAATAATATATGGATATTATGCAAAACGCTTATTGAACGCACAAAAGTATTCCTATTGGGTATAGTGCGAATTCAATGAAAATTAAGGAAATATTTACGCGAAATTTGAATAAAGAATGTTAAATGATTTTCGCGAAATATATAGGAGGATGAAATGTTTGATATAATTGCTGTAGGGGAATTGCTGATTGACTTTACACCTATAAAAAATGAAGACGGTATATTCTTTAAAGAAAACCCGGGGGGAGCACCTTGCAATATGCTCACCATGGCTCAAAAGCTAGGTTCAAAAACGGCTTTTATCGGCAAGGTAGGCAATGATCAGTTTGGGATTCAGCTGGGGAAGGTTCTAAAGGCTCAGGGTATTGATATATCGGGGCTTGTATATTCTGAAGAATACAATACAACACTAGCCTTTGTCCATCTTGATGAGGGTGGGGACCGCAGCTTTAGCTTTTATCGAAATGGCTGCGCAGATGTTATGCTTGAGAAATCTGAAGTGGATTATACATTGTTGGATAAGACAAGGGCATTGCATTTTGGTTCGCTTTCCTTTACCAATGAACCCAGCAGATCTACTGTTTTGGATATAGTCGAATATGCCAGAAAAAAAGACAAGCTGATTTCCTATGACCCGAATTATCGGCCAGCATTATGGGCATCTGAGGCAGCAGCTGTTAAAGGCATGAGAATGGGGCTGGAATATGCGGATATTATTAAAGTCTCAGAGGAAGAAGCAGTGCTTTTAACTGGTGAGGATGATTTTTACAAAGCAGCGGAGAGATTGTATAAAGATGGAATAAAGCTTGTATGTGTGACACTTGGGGAAAAAGGTTCGTTTTATTATCATAAAAATGGACATGGAATTGTAAATGGATATAAGAGCACGGTAGTTGATACTACCGGGGCAGGGGATTCATTCTTTGGGGCAGCTGTGCATCAGATTTTACAAAGAAGCGGTTTGGATGAACTCACAGCGCAAGATTTAAATGAGATTTTTTCCTTTTCCAACGCTGCGGCTTCAATATGTATAGAAAACTTTGGGGGAATCCCTTCCATTCCTTCAAAAGAGGATGTTTTGAAGAGATTAGTGGTGTAATTAGTTAATCTAAGCAATTGCAAATAGAGGGGGACCATATGTATAGAGTTATTATTGCTGACGATGAGCCTAAAGTATCTCAACTTATCAAAAACCTCATAGAGTGGGAGAACCTGAATCTTGAGCTTGCAGCAACAGCGACCGATGGAATAAATGCTCTGGAACTAATTAAAAAACATAGGCCGGACATTGTCATTACAGATATAAGAATGCCGGGCTATGATGGGATTGAATTGATTAAGTATGCAAAGGAAATCAATCCTAACATTGACTTTATCATTATCAGCGGATATCAACATTTTGATTATGCTCACAATGCAATTAAATACGGCGTCAAGGATTATTTGCTAAAACCCCTTAGCAAGAATGAAATCAATGCAACACTATCAAAAATGATTGATAAGTATTCTGAAAGATCACGACAAGAAATGCATCACCTGGAAGATATTAAAAGGCAGAAGAGTGAGTTCCTGCAGAATATTTATCTTGGTTCGAATACACTGGTGCTTAAAGAGACGAGTTTATTTCAAATAAATGAGGATTACAATGTGAGCTTTATAGAAGGCTGTTATCAGGCACTTATTATTAAACCTGATTTTGAGTATCAACCCAATAATCAAGATACAATGAGAATGCTTCTTTGTAAAATTTCTAAAATTGTAGACCAGAGCCTTGTAGATATATGTTCAGAAATCCTTTGGCTTTTGTTAGAGGATCGGATATATATCATAGTTAATTATAAAACTGAGAATAAGAAGATGTTCAGAAAAGCATTAAACAATATTATTGATGAAAGTCATTTGTTTAGGGATATTGTAAAGAACCTTACGATAACAATCAGCGTTGGCAATACTCAGACAACCCTTGTAGACATGGACCAATCAACTAATGAAGCAAAAGAAGCTCTTGCTGATAGAATCGTTATAGGGAGCGGGAGAATCATCCAATATAATACTGAACTACATATGAAGAGGTCAGTCGAATCCATTGTATCCTTTGAAAAAAGAAGGAAGCTTATAGATTTGATAGAGATTTTTGATGCTATAGAAATTAAAAGATGGATTGAAGAGATAGAGGTGGAGATTTTAAGGCTCCCCAATATATCCGGACAATTTATCCTGGATACCATTAATGAGATTATTGAAATCATTTTATTCGGCTTAAAGAACCATGCAAATATAAGTACAATTGATAAAAGTGTAATCAATGAATTTCATGAAGCTCTTCTTATGCAGAACAATACTCGGGCAGTTTTTGAAGCAACTAATAAATATGTGGGTAAAATGCTTCAGCAAATCGCAGACGATCGGAAGAATGAAAGCAACCGCCCAATTAAGGAAGCTCAAAAGTATATTAATGAGCACTATGCATCTGCTGTAAATCTCGAGGAAGTAAGTGCTGTTATTGGTTTTAATGCTACTTATTTTTCAACACTGTTTAAAAAGGAAACTGGCATGAACTTTTTAGAATATGTGACAATTGTAAGAATTAAAGCAGCCAAGCAGCTGTTGTCTGATTCAAAGAAAAGTATTTTGGATATATCTCACGAAGTGGGTTATAACGATTTCAAGCATTTTACAAAGCAATTCAAAAAAGTCACTAGCCTTACCCCATCAGAATATAGAAAACTATATTATTAAGTGCTTATTAACATAACAGCTTTCTAATTCAATCAGAATGTTAATAACGCACTACCTTAATGTCGTGCTCTGCTGCTGGAGGCGAATTCTATTACAGAGCACTTGAGAGGGATTATATGTTTAGATTAAGGATGCATAGCTCCAAAACTATGAAAACTTATTTGCACAGCACTGTAGTCAGAGCAATAAAGACTTTGCTGATATTATATCTGCTAAGCTTAATTACGATGGTTTTTATATTCCTCACATCTAAAGTTCACTATTCACTCTATATCGCCTGCGCAGCGAGCTTCATAATATTTATCATCAGTCTTATATGGATGTATAAAAAGCTATATTTGCCATATAAGAATACAGAGAAAACTCTCCAAAGCTTCAATCTAGGGTATAATTCAAATGCGCTGAATGAAATAGACACCTATTATACTGAAGAAATGGAAAAAGCATTTTCTAAGTTTTTTAGTCTCTTTGAAAGTATGAACGCTATTAAGCTGACCAATACCCATGCGGAATATAGAGCTCTCCAGAATCAAATAAACCCTCACTTTTTGTACAATACTTTAGAAGCCATTAGAAGTGATGCCATTTGTGAAGGTTCCGAGAATATTGCCAATATTACTGAGGCTCTTGCTACATTTTTCAGATATACGATTTCAAATGTAAACAGCATGGTAACCCTTGAAGCCGAGATAAATAATTCTGAGAATTATTTTGCGATTCAAAATTTCCGCTTTGGAGATAAAATTAATCTAAAAATAAATTTAGACGATGAGGACATGTCGATATTAGAGTATGAAATTCCTAAATTGACACTCCAGCCAATTATAGAAAATGCAATCATACATGGTCTGGAGCGTAAAGTGGGTCGAGGTACAATTGAGATTGATATAACATTAACAGAGGATAGACTTCTAATTAAAATCACGGATGATGGGGTTGGAATGGATGAAAATGTACTAAGCAGTATTAACAATCAATTGCATGAAATTTCCGGACAGGGACTTAAGCAAAATAACGCTCAAAAGGGCGGTATTGCCTTAATCAATGTCAATAATAGAATCAAGCTGCAGTTCGGTGAAAAATATGGTCTGAGGATATACAGCATAAAAGACTTTGGGACAAGAGTGGAAGTTACACTGCCTCAAATAAAAGAAAATGACGGGTGATCCTATGAAACGAGAAATATTGAGGATTGAAAACATTACAATTAAAGAAAAAGGAATAAAAACACTTAATGACTTTTTTTTGAACTTATATCAAGGGGAGTTGTTAGGTGTTTTTGTTAATAATGCAATTGAGAAAAAGCATCTGATTGACTTGATTTATGGCAATGTGGAGGTTGAAAGGGGCAGGATATGCTACGAAAATTTACCAATCAGTTATGAAGATTATGTTGGCATAAGAAAGAATAAAATTTCATTGATACAATCAACCAGTAAATTAATTGATGATCTCATTGTCGCAGATAACATTTTTGTTATTCGCGATAAATTTGGACGTTATCTGATTGATACAAAAGTTATATGTGAGCAAACAAAGAACCTGCTAAAGGAGCTTGATTTGGAAATAGACCCCGGAAAACTTGTGCACCTGCTTTCCAGCTTTGAAAAAACAGCAGTGGAAATTGCCAAAGCTTATGGACTGGGAGCAAAGATTATTATTCTGAAGGACCTGTCCAGCTATCTGTCAGACTTCGAGTTGAATCAGCTTATAGAAATCATTGACAAGCTAAAGAGTAACGGTATTTCTTTTATAATGATTGACAGCTTCACGGATATTTTAAAACAGTTCTCTGATCGGATGTTTGTTATGAAAAATGGACGGAATGTATGGACGCTGAAGGGTGAGCAAATCAATGATGACATTTTAGAAACATATTTTTATAGCCCCAAGCATGAAATATCAAGCAATGCTGCTGCAAGACATACTATAGCACTGAGGTTTGATCGTGTCTCAACTGATAAATTGGAACCCTTAAGCTTCGAAATCCATTCAGGGGAAATGCTGAGTATACTTGATCACGATGGATCCTATATAGATGAAATAATTAAAGTACTAAACGGGGAAAACAATTCGTACAAAGGAGAGGTATTCGTTGGGGATCGATTATTCAGCTCTCGAAAGCCATGGGAGGCAATAAGAAATGATTTGGCATTTGTTGTGGAGAACCCGATAGAATCGATGCTTTTTAAAGATATAACAGCAATAGATAATCTTTGTTTTGCTTCCAGCAATAAAGTAAACACATTTTGGATGAATTCAAAGTTCAGAAGAAGCTGTACCGATAATTACGAAGGATTTTTTAAAGGAGCGTTGAATGCTCAAACTGAATCCCTGTCAGTATATGATCAACAGAAATTAGTATACCTGAAATGGCATCTGTACAACCCAAAGGTAGTTGTTTGTACAAGGCCTTTCAGTTCAATAGATGTTGAATTAAGGGAAATCACTTCTGAAATGATGGGGCTGCTATTGGAAAAAGGTATAGGAATACTCGTGCTGGCATCCAATTATTCTGAAATAAACAACACCGGGACAAAAATTGTATTAAGACCCAAAGAATACCCCTTATAATCATAAGAATGACCTTAGAAACGCAGGTTTAACTTTGATAAGATTATAAATAAGGATAATATTATTTACTGCAAATTAGACCTTGCTCATCTAAGGGGGAATGCATGTGTCAGACTATTTGATAGAATTAAAAGGAGTCAGCAAAGTATTTCCAGGTGTTAAAGCACTGGATAAAGTTTCTTTCTTATTAAAAGCTGGTGAGGTGCATGCTCTTGTAGGTGAAAATGGAGCAGGGAAATCAACTTTAATGAAGATTATAAGCGGGATTTATAATCGTGATGAAGGCGAATATTTGATTGATGGTGTTAATATAGGTGACTTGACACCGAAGAAAGCACAAGAGCATGGAATCGCTATTATTCATCAGGAGTTAAATATGTGCCAGGATTTGACGGTTGCAGAAAATATGTTTTTGGGCAGGGAGAAGAGCAAGCTTGGCTGTGTTCAGCAAAATGAAATGAACAGAGCTGCTAAAGAGATTCTTGACAAGCTTAAAATCGATATAGAGCCGGACACAGTACTTAGAAAATTGCCGGTATCAAAGCAGCAAATGGTTGAGATTGCTAAAGCGTTATCAACTAATGCCAGAATTCTAATAATGGATGAACCAACTTCTGCACTATCAGATAGAGAGATAGTGGAACTGTTTGATATTATCAAGCATTTAAAAGGGAATGGATGCGCCATAGTATATATATCACACAGATTAGAAGAGCTTGAGCACATTACAGACCGTATTTCAATATTCAGGGATGGCAGGCATATAGTCACGAAGGATTATAAAGATACAAACCTGAATGAGATAATATCATATATGGTTGGCAGAGAGATAAAAGAGAAATTTCCAACAATAGAATGTAAAAGAGGACAAAAGCTTTTAGAAGTAAAAAACCTATGTTCAGGTATTGTCAATAATGTAAGTTTTGATTTGTCCCAGGGTGAAATCGTGGGGTTTGCAGGACTGATTGGGGCGGGAAGAACTGAATTAGTCAGAGCACTGTTTGGAGCGGAGGATATAACAAGCGGCGAAATATACCTGAAGGGGAAAAAGCTGAATATAAAGACTCCTAAGGATGCCATCGTTGAGGGAATTGTACTTGGGCCGGAGGATCGAAAAAAGGAAGGCTTATGTACAAAACTATCAATTCGAGAGAATATAGGACTTGCAAACCTTGACCAGATTTGCAGCAAGGTTGGAATCGTCAATAGACGGAAGGAAAACAAATTAGCTGAGGAAGCTGTTGAAAAGCTTAAGATTAAAACACCATCTCCAGAGCAAGTTGTAAATAATCTATCAGGTGGGAATCAGCAAAAAATTGTAGTAGGAAAATGGCTGGTAAGAAGTGCTGAAGTGGTGATATTTGATGAGCCCACTCGAGGTATTGATGTAGCGGCAAAAGTAGAGATATATAACATTATGAATGAACTTAAGAGGCAGGGAATCGGAGTTATCTTTGTCTCGTCGGAAATGCCTGAAGTTATGTGTATGAGTGACAGAATTCTGGTAATGTGCAATGGAAGGATTACAGGAGATCTGGTTTCCAGAGAAACAACACAGGATGAAATCCTACGTTGCGCAACTAAATACAGTCATTAATCAAAGAGCTTGTAAAGATTTAGAGATAAAGGAGAAGAGTCATGCAGAATAAAGAACACAGCTTTAATGGCATGTGGAGACAAATAGTATCAATCAGAGGCATGGGGCAGGTAATTTCAGTATCAATCGCACTAATAATCATGACGATTGTATTTGGTATTATAAACCCCTTGTTTTTTTCGCCTGATAATACGACTAACCTTCTGCGCCAAGTTGTTCCAATTATGATAATTGGTATGGGGCAATCCTTTGTATTAATAACAGGTGGTATTGACCTATCCATTGGTTCGGTTGCAGGAATGTCATCCATGATATCTGCAACATTAATGACTGCCGGTCACATGAACCCTTGGCTGGCAGCACTTATAACCATTTTGGCCTGCTGTGTTGTCGGGCTGTTTAATGGACTCCTCGTGTCCAAGGCAAAGCTTCCTGCATTTATAGCAACCTTGGGAACAATGATAATTGCAAGAGGTATTGCTCAATTGGTAAATGGCAACATGAATACTGATGGAATTCCGGAAAGTGCCAAAGTCTTTAAGGACCTGTTTTACTATGGTGATACCTTTGGACTGTACAATCCAATATGGATTGGGTTGATATTATTCATATTCTTCAATTTTATCTTATCCAGAACCAGAACCGGGAGGCATACCTACGCTATCGGGAGCAACTATGAGGCAGCAAAGCTTTCGGGAGTCAATGTCATTCTGGCTGAAAGCAAGGTATACATTTTTAGTGCATTCCTTGCAGGAATTGTAGGATTGATGCTGACCGCACAAAGTGGCATGGGAACTATGAGTGCCGGAAACATGTATGAACTGAATGCTGTGGCTGCATCTGTCATAGGTGGTGTAAGTACGATGGGAGGCCAAGGCTTACTGTTTGGAACAGTAATTGGTTCTTTCATCTGGGGAGTATTAAACAACGGACTTCAATTTGCCGGGGCTCCATTGGCTCTTAGAAACCTGGTAATAGGAGTTGTAGTTATAATATCAGTCCTAATTGACAGGGTGGCTAGAAGTGGAAAATTTGATTTCAGAAAAGTGTTAAAAAGCAAAGGAGTTAATATTTCCAGCTAGTTTCAAATTGATTTTTATCATGGTGTAACGTGCGCCATGAATAAATAATAATAAATATGAGGAGTGGAGAGAATGAAAAAAATCTTAGTATTCCTACTGATTTTAACAATGGCATTTGCCTTTACAGCATGTGCGCCTAAAGTGGAAACACCAGTTGCAGCGGCAGCTCCTGAAGCTGCAGCCCCAGCCCCAACCCCAACTAAGACCGTTTACTTAATCACAATGGACAAAATGGACCAGCACTGGGTGAATGTTGATGCAGGCGCAAAGACCATGGCTGAAGCCTTGGGACTAAATTACAAATGGGATGCACCAGATGTAAAAGACAATGCTAAACAGATTGAAGCAGTTAATAATGCAGTTGCAGATAAAGCAGATTTAATCTTGCTTGCAGCAAATGATCCGAAAGCTATTTCAGAAGCAGTCAAAACTGCAAAAGCAAAAGGCGTAAAAATTATATATGTTGACTCAGCAGCAGACGAACCAGCTATTGCAACATTGTCAACAAACAATCGTCAAGCAGGAGTACTGGCAGGACAGACAATGGTAGATGAGTTAAAAGCTGCTGGTAAAACAAGTGGCAAAATAGGTATCATAAGTGTTAATACTGCAACAAATTCAACAATGAATAGAGAAAATGGCTTTAAAGAAGTTGTTGCGGCTGCTGGATATACTATTTTGACAACAGAATATAAAGATGGCGATGCTGCTGCTTCCCAAGAAGCTGCATATGGCTTTATTGCCGGAAATGAAGATCTGGTTGGATTATATGGAACAAACGAAGGTTCAACTGTAGGCGTAGGAAATGCAATAAAAGCAGCGGGCAAGAGCATTATAGGCATTGGCTTTGATAAATCAGACGCAATTCTGGGACTGCTGAAAGACGGTAGTTTAAAGGCAGCAATGGCACAGAATCCATTTACAATGGGCTATTTGGGAGTTGCACAGGCTTATGCAGCGTTAAACGATAAAAGCACAGGTCCTGCAGTAATAGATACAGGCGTAGCAATTCTTAGAAAATAGAATAATAGTCGAAAACCTCTGGGGTGAATCTTCAACCCAGAGGTTTTTTTCTGCTGCGATTATTATCTTTTAACATAATGGCTGCCTGAAGAATATTATGAAATTGAATAATATATTTGGAGTGAGTTTTTATGCTGCAGTTCCTGGAAGGAATAAATTTATACCTATGGATTCCAATTGTTCTGGCTTTTATCTTGGCAATCGCAGCGTTGTTTTATCTCATGACATACCGGCATTCTGCTGCCGGTAATAGATTAAAAAAGGGGGCGGATATTGATACTATGTATGAAGCAATAAAAAATGCTGGGTATTCCTATGATCCAAATCAAGACATATTTTATTCCAATATGGATTCATGGCAGAGGAAAATGGGATATTGCCGCCTGTATGATGAAGCATTAGCACCGTTAAACATGATTATAGATTGCGAACCGATTTACTTTGAGTATGGTGGTAAAAGGTGGCTGATTGAATTTTGGAAAGGGCAGTATGGTATGACCATCGGCGGCGAGATAGGGGTATATACGACAGAAGGACCTGATTTAAATATTCCTGGCTTTTTCGATGGTACCTTTTATAATTGTGCAAGCAATGCAGATCGATTGTATATATCTTATTCTCTAGTAAAGGACGGTGAACTACTCTTTAGAAGAAAAGATAGACACTGGTGGCTTACAGGCTTTAAACTGGGTGAGTTTTCAGAGCCGTCAGATTTAAAGATGTATTTGACTATTACCTTAAAAGATGCAGCTATGCGTAAAGCATTAGTAAAAGGATTAATGGAAGCAGGATATTCAAAGAATGAAATTTTTATAGATGGGACTGCAGTAAGTCTGATATTTGATGAACCACATACACCACAACCGATTACACGAATAGCAGAAACAGATTGGCTAATACAAAGGAAAAATGAGCTGTTATGCGATAAGTATCAGGAAATCACCGGAGCATATGATAATTTACCGAATAAAATGAATGCAATCAGGGATCAGGCACCTGAAATCTATGATGCAATTCTGAACATAGGCAAGAGTAAAGCATTATTTGAGATATATGAAAAAATCAAGGATTATTTGAATTAGTATAATAAAAATCCCGCAAGAAATTGTGGGATTTTTGCTATAGCGATAGCATTCTAACTTCAAAACACCTGGCGATGTAAGAAATTTACTTTTTTAGACTTTGTTAAAAAATAGATTATGAAACAATTGTCAGAGTGTTCTTCGGACATTAATATGCGGTTCCTTGTATGGTAAGACAAAAGGATTGGGAGATAAAGCTAAGTAGTGCCTAAACAGAGATACTTCAATACAAACAAGGTAATTTGTCATAATTTGATGTTTTTTATATATTTGCGAGCATTTAGCAGAGTTGCATTATTAATTTTAAGTGCTATATTTACATATGTAGCAATATGAGCACAGCTTTTATCTTTAGCATCTGCAATAGTTTAAGCTATTTAGATATTGGGTTTATCGATGGATACAATTACTAACCCAGCTACTTTTTTTGATCAAATGATGGGATTGGTGTTTCTATATTCCATAATTGGCATCGTCTAAAAAGGTGCAATTATTATCATTTGTGTATACAATATGCAAAGCAAACATATAATGTTTACAGAAAGGAGAAAGGGAAATGGATCAGAATTTTGGAACGCTAGGTATATTCTTATTAGGGGGAATTGCTTTTGGGTTCATTGTAATAATCACCAATTGGTTCGTCAGACCAAAGCGGCCTAACTATGAAAAAGAGAAGACCTATGAATGCGGATTGGACACTGTAGGACCTACATGGGTACAATTCAGGATCAGCTATTTTTTATATGCACTTATATTTGTAATATTTGATGTGGAAACAGTATTTCTTTATCCATGGGCTGTAGCATTTAAAGCTGTTGGAATTTTTGGATTTGTAGAAATGTGTATATTCGTTGGAATGCTTTCAGCGGGATTATTGTATGCATGGAAGAAAGGAGCATTAGAATGGAAGTAAATAATAATGATAAAGAGCAAAATATAGAAAAAGTATTTGATGAAGAGCTGTTCCAAAAAGAAATGGAATTAAATGAGATAGATAATAACAGCTTGAGAGATTTTTTGACAAACCACGTGGTTTTTACTACATTGGAAAAGGGTATAGATTTCTGTCGTTCCAATTCTTTATGGCCCCTTTCCTTTGGGCCTGCATGCTGTGCAATAGAGATGATGGCGTCTGGTGGTGCGAGATACGATATATCACGTTTTGGCTATGAGGTTTTCCGTCCATCACCACGTCACGCGGATGTTATGATAGTTGCAGGAACAGTAACCAATAAAATGGTTCCTGTTGTAAAGAGACTATATGATCAGATGGCGGAACCCAGATATGTTATAGCCATGGGCAGCTGTTCAATTACAGGAGGGCCTTTTGCAGATTCCTATTCAGTGCTGAGAGGAGTGGACCGGATTCTCCCTGTGGATGTAATAATTCCGGGATGTCCACCGAGACCTGAAGCATTAATAGAAGGCTTTTTGAAACTCAAAGCCAAATTAAATAAACCGGAGATTGCGAAGGTGAATAGAAATGATTGATATTGTAAGCCTTGTAGAAAAGCTAAGTGTCACTTTTAAAGATCGGTTGGAGCTTTCTGAAACTGGACAGGCAATATATGTTAAACGGCAAAGTATTATAGATGTTCTCAAAGCCTTGAAGGATGAGTTTAATTTTATAAGGCTCATGGATGTTACATCAGCTGATTATGAGGACAGGTTTGAGGTAGTGTATCATTTGATGAATGATGAGGTAAAGCTGCTTGCTGTGAAAGTGAAGCTTGAAAAAAGTGACAGTATAATACCTTCCATTGTTTCTGTCTGGAGATATGCTGAATCAATGGAAAGAGAAGTCTACGACCTGATGGGTGTAGTATTTGAAGGTCATGAAAACCTTAAGAGAATCTTGAATCCCGAGGATTTTGTAGGCCATCCCCTTCAAAAAAGCTTTAAATTAGATGTAGTCAGCAGATTTTAGGGTAAATTGTTTAGAGAGTTTACCCCAAATTAATATCTAAGCGAGGAGGAAGAGTTTGAGATGGCATTGATGGAAGAAAATTTTGAGACCCAGGAATATAAAATTAACTTAGGGCCTGCACATCCAAGTACCCATGGGGTATTTAGAGCGGTTCTCACACTTAACGGAGAGGAAATTATAAAATCCGAGAATCATATAGGATACCTTCATAGAGGGATAGAGAAGCTTGCTGAAAGCCGTACCTATGCTCAATTTGCTGCATTGACCCCAAGGATCGATTACTTGGCAGGAGCTTTAAATAACTGGGGATATGTAGTTACGGTTGAAAAATTAATGGAAATTGAGGTTCCTGAAAGGGCAGAATATCTTCGAGTTATAATAGGTGAACTTCAGAGAATAGCAAGTCATCTTATTTTAATATCGAGTACATGTATAGACTTAAATGCGACTACTGCATGGATGTACGGCTTTTCTGCCAGGGAAGGAATATTGGACCTGCTTGAAATGGTCACAGGCTCAAGAATGATGCCGGCCTATTATACCATAGGGGGAGTAATGGACGACTTGCCTCTGGAATTCATCCCTGCAGCAAAGAAAGTAATAGCAGATTTAAATGACAGGCTCAATGATGTAGATGGAATGATTTCAGGAAATGAAATATTTCTGTCCAGGACAAAGGGGGTAGGTGTCATAACTCCCGAGAAAGCCATTGAGTTCGGCATTACAGGACCGAATTTAAGAGCTGCAGGAAATGCATATGACCTTAGAAAAATAGCTCCATACAGCGTTTACGACAAGTTTGATTTTGATGTACCGGTACTTAAGGATGGAGACTGCTTTGCCAGATTTAGTATGCGTATATTGGAAATCAGACAGAGCATAAGGATAATTGAACAGGCAATCGCTTCATTACCTGAAGGACCTATAACTGCAAAGGTCCCAAAAATAATAAAGCCTCCAATTGGAGAGGTCTATAACCAGATTGAAAGCGCAAAGGGAATACTGGGCTACTATATAGTAAGTGATGGAAGTACAAAGCCATATAGACTGCATGTACACTCACCTTCATTTGTGAATATAGGGATTTTCCCGGAGATTGCAGTAGGGATGTATGTGCAGGACTTTATTGCAACACTTGCTTCCTTTGATATTTGCCTGGGTGAAATTGACCGATAAAGTCTCCGGCGAATGCATACGATTTTGAAAATACGGCTTTTGAGAAGGAGAATCTAAATGGAATTGATAAATAATATTTTTATTAGCGGCGCTAACTTAATAAGAAATATTTTGCATTGGATTGGTTTTGGCGACGTATTTACCAATCTGATTATGTCAGTGGTATATTTTGTTGCAATTGCAGCAGTAGTAACTTTTAACATAATAATAATCCTATGGATAGACCGCCGTGTTTCCAGCTTTTTTCAGGAAAGACTGGGACCAAACAGAGTTGGGCCATTTGGACTTTTACAGTCAATGGTTGATGCAGCAAAGCTGATTGGTAAAGAGTCAATAATTCCTGATGCGGTGGACAAGGTTGTTTATAAAGCGGCACCAATTTTTATATTTACTGTAACTATGATGCTTTATGCATTGCTTCCTTATGGACAGGGAATGTCTGCAGTTAACATAAATGTAGGAATATTATGTTTTGCAGCTATATCCTCAACTTCCACAATAGCAATTCTTATGGCAGGATGGGGTTCAAACAACAAGTATTCACTAATAGGAGGCATGAGAACCGTTGCACAGGTTATAAGCTATGAAATACCTCTTTGTTTTTCAATGCTTGGTGTTGTTATGATTGCAGGAACATTAAATTTAAATGAAATTGTACTTTCTCAGGGTAAGGTATGGTATGTGTTTCTCCAGCCTGTTGCATTTGTAATATTTATAATTTCTGCACTGGCTGAATTAAACAAATCTCCCTTTGATATGATGGAAGCCGAACAAGAGATTGTAGCAGGTTATCATACTGAATATACAGGAATGCGTTTTGCATTATTCTTCATGGCGGAATATGCCAACCTGTTTGTTTTGGCTGGACTTGGAGTAACACTGTTCTTTGGTGGATGGGATGGACCATTCCTGCCATCATGGATGTGGTTTATGATTAAAACCTACTTAATGATTCTCTTCCTAGAGTGGGTTAGATGGACTCTGCCAAGAGCGAGAGTTGATAAAATGATGCAGTTTAATTGGAAGGTTCTTATTCCAATATCCATAGCAAATATATTCGTTACTGGAATTATAATAAAGTTGTTTCACATTATTTAATAGTTTGGAGGTGCTCACATGTACGGTTTCGGTATATTAAAAGGAATGGGCATAACAATGAAAAGATTCTTTATGAAGAAGGTTACACAGCAGTATCCGGAAGTAAAGCCCAATTTACCTCCACGCTCCCATGGCTCCTTTGGTTTTGACTTTGATAAATGCATATCCTGCAATCTGTGCGTAAATGCATGCCCTAACGGAGTAATAAGGGTTGATTCTGAAAAGGATGAAAATGGTAAAAAGGCTCTTCAACAATATAACATGAGTCTTGGATATTGCTTGTATTGTGGATTTTGTACAAAGGCATGTCCCACAAAAGCGATTTATTTCAAAACTGATTTTGATACTATATGCTACAACAAGACTGACGTAATTCGTCAGTGGAAAAAGAGTGAAAAGGTAAAGGAAGACTATTTTGCTGAAGTAGCAGCAACAACCTCGGAAGAGCCTAAAATAGAGCAGAAAGAGCGGGGGGTATAATTAATGGTTACATCTATAGTATTTTATGCAGTAGCTGCTCTCATTATATTTGCAGCCCTCAAAATGGTACTGTCAACAAACCTTGTACACAGCGCACTTTTTATGGCGATTGCCTTTGCATGTATCGCTATAATATATTTACTGCTTAATGCAGACTATCTGGCTGTGGTTCAAGTAATGGTGTATGTAGGTGCTATAACCATACTGTTTGTTTTCGGAGTCATGCTCACTAAGAGAGAATATATAGAGAAAAGCAGTCAGTTCAATAGGTACAAAGTATATGGAGCGATTGTGGCAGCAGCACTTTTTATAGTTTTCGCATTAAACATATTTAATGCAAAATTTACTTTATCTACAGCTGTTCCGCCTGATTCCACAATAAACGCTATATCATCACTTCTACTTAACGATTACTCAATTGCATTCCAGGTGGTGGGTGTGCTGCTTCTGGTTGCAACCATAGGAGCAATTGTAATCGGGAAAGGGGTGAAGAGTACAAGATGATTACTCTACAGCATTATTTAATTTTAGCAGCAATTCTCTTTTGCATAGGACTGTATGGTGCAGTTTCGAAAAAAAATGCCATATCGGTTTTTATGTGTATCGAGCTTATGCTTAATTCGGTAAATATTAATCTTGTAGCTTTTAATCGCTTTCTAAATCCTGATGTGCTGGCAGGGCATACATTTGCAATTTTTGTAATTGCTGTTGCTGCCTGCGAAGTGGCTGTGGGACTTGCGATAATTATATTACTGTACCGCCACAGAACATCCACTACCATAGACGACATAGACCTTTTAAAATGGTAGATTATACAATAAGGCAGGTGAATATTAATGGCTGAAAATGCGTTGTTTATTATATTATTACCACTATTATCTTTCATATTAATTGTGTTTCTGACCAAGAAGGCTAAGATGCTAAGTGCAATGATAGCTTTGGCTGCAGTTTTAAGCTCTGCTGTTCTTTCAATAAAAATATTTATTGAAATGCTGTCAGGAGCAGAGGCACAAGAGGTGGCTGTAAACTGGCTCAATATCCCGTCAGTGGGCTCCTTCAGGGGCCTTGAGATACAGATGGGGATATTGATAGATCCCCTATCATCATTAATGCTAGTGATAGTAACCTTCGTTGCAACCCTGGTAATATTGTATTCTTTAGGATACATGAAGGGTGATGAAGGATTCTCAAGATACTTTGCATATATATCCTTGTTTACCTTCTCTATGCTTGGTCTTGTAGTAGCTAATAACTACTTCCAGATGTTTGCATTCTGGGAGCTGGTGGGGCTTTGTTCATATCTTTTAATAGGCTTTTGGTTCCACAAACCAGCTGCTGCCGATGCGAGCAAAAAGGCATTCATTACTAACAGATGGGCAGACTTTGGATTTATGACTGGCATTATTCTATTATTTGTAAAGTTTGGTACCTTTAATTTCGGAGAGCTTTCAGGTTTAATATCTGGTGCAAGTGGAGCCGGCTTTTTAGCACTTATAGCTGCTCTGATATTTGTTGGACCGATAGGTAAATCCGCTCAATTTCCACTTCATGTCTGGCTTCCGGATGCCATGGAGGGTCCGACCCCGGTAAGTGCTCTTATACATGCGGCAACAATGGTTGCAGCGGGTGTTTATTTAATAGCAAGAGGTTTTATACTTTTCGAAAGTGTACCGGAAGTTCTTACTACAATGGCTTATATTGGTGGATTTACTGCAATTTTTGCAGCTTCAATAGCCCTTGTGCAGGATGATATAAAAAGAATTCTTGCTTTTTCAACATTAAGCCAGCTTGGATACATGGTTATGGCTATGGGACTTGGAAGCTTGACATCAGGGATGTTCCATTTGACAACCCATGCATTCTTCAAGGCTCTGCTGTTCCTCGGTGCAGGAAGCGTTATTCATGCAGTTGAAGAACAGAACATATTCAAGATGGGCGGTCTTAAATCCAAAATGCCAATAACAACATGGACCTTTGTAATAGGTTCCCTTGCATTAGCCGGTATATTCCCACTGGCAGGCTTCTGGAGTAAGGATGAAATATTAAGTACTGCACTATCAAGCGGGCATATAGGACTTTATATTTTAGGAACTGTAGTAGCATTTATGACAGCCTTCTATATGTTCAGATTGATTTTTACAGCTTTCTTTGGAAAGAAGCTTTCAGACTATCATGCCCATGAATCAGGCTGGGTTATGACATTACCGCTGATACTATTAGCAATTATGTCAGTACTCACTGGTTTTGTAAATTCACCATGGTTTTATAATACATTTGGAAAAAGCTTCGGTACCTTCATATTCTTTGGGGAAGCTGAGGCTCCACATATTAATATGGCAGTAGCAGGCGTATCAACAATGGTAGCCCTGGCAGGAATATTTACTGCATGGCTGCTTTATTCTAAAAAGATTGTTAACACTGCAGCCCTTGCTAAGAAATGGAATGGACTGTATATGCTTTTATACAACAAATTTTATATTGATAATTTGTACAACTGGGCCTTTGATAGTATAATGCTTGTTTCAGGAAGAGCATTCGATTGGATAGACCATAAGGTTATTGATGGTATGTTTGATGGATTTGCAAGGCTTCTCGGGATTGCAGGCAGGAAAGCCCGTGTTACTCAGACAGGCTATCTGCAAAGCTATGCTTTAGTAATATTCACTGCAGTGGTTATAATTGTTATAGTTATGTCCACTCCTTTGATGGGAGGTGCTCTGAAGTAATGGGATTTCATATACTTTTTATAATAATGTTAGCTCCAATCATAGGAGCAATATCACTTTTATTTGTGCCTGAAAAGCAGGACAAGGTAATTAAGACTATAGCCGCTCTGGCAGCTGGAATAGCTTTAGCGCTTTCCTTTGTTGCTTATTTGAATTACAGCAGCCAGGCTGGTGGAATGCAGTTTACTGAACAGTACACCTGGGTCAAGGGCTTTGGAATAGACTTTAGTCTGGGAGTAGACGGATTAAGCATGCCTATGGTTTTATTGACCTCAATAATACTTTTCAGTGGAGTATTTGTTTCCTGGAAGCTTGAAAACAGAGTTAAGGAATTCTTCTTCTACATGCTTGTACTTGTAGGTGGAGTATTCGGAGTGTTCATGTCAAGAGATCTTTTATTAATGTTCCTGTTTATAGAGATGGCGGTTATTCCTAAGTTTATACTGATCAATGTTTGGGGAAGTAAAAACAAGGAATATGCTGCAATGAAATATACCCTCTATTTACTTGGAGGAAGTGCAGTTGCACTTATTGGCATTATAGCAGTTTATGTTTATGCGGGAAATGCATCAGGAGTATACACTCTTGATATAGCAAAGCTTGCAGTTATTAACTATGATGTTGATTTTCAAAGGTTCGCATTCCTGCTTATGATGGTTGGCTTTGGAGTATTGGTTCCGATATTCCCTCTTCACAGATGGACACCGGACGGTCACTCCGCAGCTCCAACAGCAATAAGTATGCTTCTCGCAGGAGTAATAATGAAGCTTGGAGGATATGCACTTATCCGTGTAGGAATAAACTTTTTCCCACAGGGTGCAGCATTCTGGGGACCAATGATTGCAGTTCTTGCAACAGTTAATGCAGTTTACATTGCCTTTGTTGCAATGGTTCAAAAGGATATTAAATATGTTGTAGCAAATTCTTCTGTAAGCCATATGGGATATGTTCTAATAGGTATTGCATCCTTTAATGCAGCATCTATAAGTGGTGCAGCAGCTCAGATGTTTGCACACGGTATAATGGCGGCACTGTTCTTTGCGCTTGTTGGTTTAATCTATGACAAGACTCATACAAGAATGATTTCAGACTTTGGAGGGCTTGCCCACCAGATGCCGAGAATTGCTGCAGCATTTATGATTGCAGGGTTGGCATCCCTTGGGCTTCCCGGATTATTTAACTTCATTGCTGAATTTTCAGTATTCATTGGTTCAATACAGGTATATCCGGTGCTTGCTGTGATTTCAATATTTGCGGTAGTAATAACTGCCATATATATATTAAGGGTTGTACAGCAGGTATTCTTCGGTCCCCGTAATGCTAAATGGGATCACATAAAGGATGCAAAGGGTGTTGAAATGATTCCAATAGTATTACTCAGCGCTGTATTATTTATCTTTGGAATTTTCCCGGGGCTGATAATGCATATGATTAACAGCGGAATTGTTCCTATAGCTCAGAAGTTTATTACTTTAAGTATAGGGGGGCTTTTCTAATGAATCTTAATTCTGTTCTAGTAGAAATACTTGTTGCTGCACTTGGGGTATTAGTTCTGGCAATGAGTTTGGTGCTGCCTCGTGCTAAAAAGTCTCTCATAGGATATTTTTCAGCTTTTGCACTGCTAGGCATACTGGTTTTTACCTTTGTTTACAGCAGTGGGGACAGCATAAGCTTTTTCAAGGGCTTGTATGTAAGCGACAGTATATCAACCTATTTCAAGCAGCTTTTCATAATATCTGCTGCTATGGCTTCCTTAATGTCTATAAGTTATGTTAAAAAGCTTACTGACAGCAGAAGTGAATTCTTTATAATAATGATTTTTGCAACTCTGGGTATGATGGTAATGGCATCAGCCAATGATTTAATTACACTGTATATTGGACTTGAGCTTATGTCCATATCCTTCATAATACTCACTGCCTACGACAAGAAGAGCATTAAGTCAACTGAAGCAGGCACAAAGTATGTACTCTTAAATGCAATGTCCACAGCAGTATTATTGTATGGAATGAGCTTGTTATATGGACTCAGCGGTTCAGTTAATTTCCCTGATATTATCAGTTATTTAAGTTCAGGAAGCAACCATTCCATGGTTGTATTAGCAAGCGTACTTGTTATTGCGGGTTTTGGATTTAAAATATCCGCAGCTCCATTTCATATGTGGTCACCGGATATATATGAAGGGGCTCCAACACCTGTAACAGCATTTTTGGCAGGAGGATCTAAGGTTGCAGGCTTTGCAGTTTTAATAAAGATGCTCATGCAGGTTATGCAGTCAAACCAGAGTAGTGTTGTAGTGCTGATAATTGCACTTTCTATATTATCCATGATGATAGGTAACATTATAGCAATTCCTCAGACCAACTTAAAAAGGATGCTTGCCTATTCAGGTGTTGCACATGCAGGGTATATACTTATCGGTATAGTATCCTATACTACAGCCGGAATAAGTGCAATGCTATATTATCTGCTGCTTTATATATTCGCAAACATTGGGGCCTTTGCTTCAATCACTGCTTTTTCAAATCAGACCGGTAAGGATGACATACAGGATTTCAGTGGAATGTGGAAGCGTTCTCCCTTGCTTACAGCAGTGCTCTTAATCAGCCTCTTAAGCCTTGCCGGAATTCCACCTGCTGCAGGCTTTATCGGAAAGTTCTATCTCTTTACGGCAGCAGCACAGCAGGGATACCTGTGGATGGCATTTGTAGCAATGGGAATGAGCGTGGTTTCAATATACTACTATATAGTAGTCATAAGAGTAATGCTCATGGGTGAAGCTTCAGATACCACCAAAATTAAAATCCCGGCTTCTTTAAAGCTTGTAATGATAGTTTCAGCTATAATGATTTTGGTAATGGGATTGTACCCGGGACCAATAACAAACTGGACAACATTGGTTGGAAGCACATTTATGAAATAAAACAAGAATAAACCATTACTTGAGATGTATGAAAAATTCAAAAATTATTTAGTTTAAGATTACTTCGGCAGGAATTAAATTCCTGCCTTTTTTTATGAGTCTCGAATCGTGCTTTAACCGAATATATTATATATAAAAGGGGTCAGTGCCTTAGTGAGGTGAGGTTAAAGGTGGATGCATTAAAGCATGTATCTCAAGTTTTTGAAGCAGCGGAACAAATTCCTTTCGATGATTCCTCAAGGATTGTTCTAATGAGTGATTGCCATAGGGGTGATGGAAGCTGGGCAGATGAATTTTCCAGAAACCAAAATCTTTATTTTGCTGCCTTAACTCATTACTACAAAGAAAAATTCACTTATATTGAGATTGGTGATGGAGACGAGCTTTGGGAGAATAGCCGGTTTACAGACATTAAGCAGGTTCATAGTGATGTTTTTTGGCTTCTGTCCAGATTTTACAATGAAGACAGGCTATATTTAATATTTGGAAATCATGATATGGTGAAGAAAGACAATAGGTTTGTAAAGAATAATCTATATCAATATTTTGATGAGTCTGGAAAGAGACATGTTTCTTTATTCAAAAATATAAAGTTTCATGAAGGGTTGGTTTTAAATCATAGGGGCACAGGTGATAAAGTTTTTCTTGTACATGGGCATCAAGTGGATTTCTTAAACTATAGACTGTGGAAGCCAGCCAGATTTTTGGTCAGATACTTATGGAGGCCCCTTACCATATTTGGGGTAAATGACCCTACAAGAGCAGCTAAAAACTATAAAAAGAAAGATGCAGTAGAAAAGAGACTTACTGAATGGGTAATAGAGGAAAAGCATATTCTTATTGCCGGACACACCCATAGACCTATGTTTCCTGAGGTAGGTGAGCCCCCGTATTTCAATGATGGCAGCTGCGTCCATCCTCGTTGCATTACGGCAATTGAAATAGCAGATGGGTGTATAGTACTTGTCAAATGGAATGTTAAGACAAAGGATGACGGCACATTGTTCATAGGCAGGGAAGTACTTGCAGGACCTAGAAGATTAAGGGATTACTTCGGCAGAACGGGAGAGCAGCTCCATAGTAACTATATAAGTATATTTGTATAGGAAAGTGGGTGCATTGTCCCTTTTGTTTATTATTGTTTTTATTCCCTTTATAGAATATAATGTAATGGCTACTCAGATATATGGGATTGGATGTCTTTTTCTTATGGATGCGGTATATACTGGGTTGGACAAACAAAAATAGAAGCGGCAGGCTAAACTAAGAAAGCAAGTGGGTGTAAAAATGTATAACGATACTCTTTTCCCTGATATAGAAACAAAAAATCTATTATTAAGAAGAATGAGCTATAATGATATTAATGATTTATTTGAAATGAGAAATGACCCAAAGATGAATGAGTATATTGATACGATACCAGATGCAACCACTTATGAAACAAAAGCATATATTGAGAAGATGAATAAAGGCATAGATGATGATAAGTGGATTAACTGGGCGATTGAATACAAGCAGTCAAATAAGTTAATTGGAACCATTAGCATATGGAATATCAATAAAGAGCAGGAAAGTGGCGAATTAGGGTATGGGATTAGCCCTGCTTATCAAGGCAAAGGCTTAATGAAAGAAGCATTATTTAGTGTAATTGAATATGGCTTTGAGGTGATGAAACTAAGGGCTTTAGAGGCATACACAGAAGAACAGAACATCAATTCAATAAACCTTTTAAAAAGATGTAATTTTATTGAGGTTAATAGAGTCGATGATGAGGGATACTTTAGTAATCGAGTTTATCATATGGTAGAATACAGAATAGAGAAAGTAATTTGAATACATAAAGAGGTGCAATGTAAAAATGTATAAGTTTGTTTATAACAATAAGGAGTACGAGCTTGGTGAGGAGAATTGCAGCTATATAATCAATGATAAAGAGCATCCTGTTGAAGGAATCAAAGAATCTGACATAATAGAGCTGCTAGGGCAGCAAGAGGCAGTTGATTTTGGAATAGAATACTATGATCATCCATGTCAAAATTGCCTTGCGGGTAAAAAAGAGAAGGATAAGTTTTTTAAATTCCTGGAGTATCACTTTTTTATATTCACAAAGAAAGGCAGATATGTAATAAGCAGCATTTCAAAAGAATATAAAGACTCATCATTTACGAAGCTGTTAAAGCAAGGCGCTGTGGATAACAGTTATATAGTAAGCATAATGGTATGTTTTGAGTGTGGAGATTACGCTATAGAAATTGAACAGTGTGATGTGTAGACTCGCTTTTTAAAAAATCATAAGTCATATAGAATAATATTAAGGGATGGTTAATAAACATTTATTGATTACTAACCATCCCTTAATATATATTATTTGGCGTTTTATGAGCAAAAGCGAGATACAAAGACCTGCAGCTATGCTCAAAAAGATAGGATAACAGGTTTAAGCAATTTAAACCAAATGAAATTAAATCAACTAGTATCAGTGCAGTATAAGACTTTCAAAGTTACCGGTCATATGATATATTTTATATTAATGAATTTGCATGGTACCGTTTTAGATTCAGAAAAATAAAAGAAATAAAAGTGAGGTAAAAAAATGAAAAATAAGACTCTGGTAATTGTTATAGGTATTGCTGTAATATTGGCTGTTTATTTCGTGGGTGTACAGAGAGGCCTTGTGAATTTAAGCGAGGATGTAAGCGCTTCATGGGGTGATGTTGAAGTACAATATCAAAGAAGAGCTGATCTGATACCCAACCTTGTAGAAACAGTAAAAGCTCAAGCTATAAAAGAACAAGAGATTTTCACTCAGCTTGCAGAAGCACGGGCAAAATTGTCAGGTGCAGCAACTTTAGAGGATAAAATCAATGCAAACGAAGGAGTTTCTTCGGTATTGGGAAGACTTTTGGCTATAACTGAGAACTACCCTGAATTGAAGCAGAATCAGGGCTTCCAAGATTTAAGGATAGAGCTTGAAGGCACCGAAAATAGAATTGCAGTGGCTAGAAAATACTATAATGATAATGTAAAGGTATACAACAAGAGGATTAAGGTATTCCCGACAAACATTGCAGCAAACATATTGGGATTTAATGATGAGTTCCCGTATATTAAGGCAGAAGCTGGCGCTGAGAAGGCATATGAAGTGAAATTTTAAAAAATTGGAGGCATGTGAGTGAAACTACTAAGGCTGCCAGCAGCGTTTCTTATAATATTGCTTTTAGTTACAATGGGCTTGGGAATAGTCGATGTACAAGCAGCAGAGCCTAAAATACCAAATCCTACAGCAGAGTTTTACTTCAATGACTTTGCTAAGATGCTGGATTCAAGCACAGGCCAAGATATCGTAAGGCTTGGCGAAAGCACCTTTAAATCCACTGAAGGTGGCCAGGTGGTGTTTGTTAGTGTCGACACATTAAACGGCAGCACTATCGAAGAATATTCCAATGCCGTTTTTAATAAGTGGAAAATAGGCACTAAGGATAAGGGGATTCTCTTTATACTAAGCAAGCAGGAGCGAGAATCCAGAATCGAAGTAGGATATGGCTATGAAGGGGTCTTAACTGACCTGGAAAGTAATAAGCTCCTTACAAAGTTTTCTGAGCTAAATAAAGAAAAGGGTATGGATGAGGCTGTAAAGGCAATATATTTGGATATTTGCAGTATAGTCAATGGCGATGGAGATAGCGTTCAATACCCGAATAGCAGCGAAACAAGACGACAAACAAACATAGAGAACAGCTTTGTCGAAGAGCATCCAATATTGGCAGCTATCGCAGGGATTATAATATTGATACTGATAATTTTGGATTTTATATTAACCGGAGGACGAGTTACGTTCTTCATTTTAAGGATGGCAGCAGCTTCTGCGAGAAGAGGCGGAGGCGGAAGGAACTCAGGTGGCGGTGGCCGCTCTGGAGGCGGAGGCTCATCATCGAGGTTTTAATAGCAATCAGAGAGACAAGGACTGTATCTTGTCTCTTTTTATTTTTAATGTTTCAATAAAATAAATAATAGGAGTTCCGTCTTGCCGGCAGACAAGAATTTACAAATTGTTATGGTAGACTTGATGTGTTATATTGTTAGTTAATAATAATTTTCTAAGCTTATTTAATATAACACAGAAAGGAATTTGCGATGAAGGGTAAATCATACATCTTTGTCATTATCGCAGCAGCATTATGGGGCACAATCGGGATTTACAGCAAACAATTAAGCACATTTGGATTTAGTATTCTGCAAATAGTTTCAATTAGAGCAATTTTTTCAACTCTAGCCATATTGACGTTTATACTGTTTAAAGATAAACGGCTCCTTAAGATAGAAATTCGGGATTTTACTTACTTTGTAGGTACCGGAATAATAAGTTTTGTTTTTTTTAACTGGTGCTATTTTATTGCTATAAACAAAACATCCTTATCTGCTGCAGCAATATTATTGTACACTGCACCTGTTTTTGTCATGGTTTTTTCCTCGATACTATTTAAGGAAAAAATGACAAAAAGAAAAATAGCAGCCTTAATTCTTACCTTCATTGGATGTGTATTTGTTACTGCTTCTGCTAAAGGTACAGCTCAGAATATCTCTGCATTGGGGATATTGGCAGGATTGGGTTCTGGATTAGGATATGCGCTGTACAGTATATTTGGCAGGTATGCACTAAAGAAATATGATTCTATAACTGTTACTTTTTATACTTTTGTATTTGCAAGCGTGGGTTTAATTCCAATAAGTAATATCAAGGGGTTTATAAGCTTATTTTCGAATATTAATGCTGTATATTATGCAATTTTATTAGGTCTGCTTGCTACGGTATTGCCCTTCATGCTATATACTAAAGGCCTCTCACACCTCGAGACAAGCAAAGCTTCAATAATAGCAACATTGGAGCCGGTTGTTGCAACAGTAGTCGGAATTGCCTTGTTTAGAGAACCTATTACCATATTTAAAATAATCGGTATACTGGTAGTTGTACTTGCTGTATCTATGTTAGTAGAAAAATATGAAGATAACTTTGAAGAAAAATATGAAGATAACTTTGAAGAAAAATAGCAGTGTAAAAAAGTTAAATGAAGATAAAAAAACAAAAACCCGCAATTGTCTGAGGGTTTTTGTTTTTTTAAAGGCTCTGTTAAAGACATGTGTTGAGTTATAAGTTAAAAATAGGAAGTGCTTTTACACCTCCCATTTTTATTTGCTACCTTCGTAGTTCTTTGAGCAATTTATTGAGTTCTTGCTGTTTTGCAACATATCCTTTATTTATTTTAGGTATACAAAGGATGATGTAATCATTATCTTTTTCTAAAATATACAAAAACTCTGTATGTGGAGTAAATTTGGGAAAAATTTGTATATCACTAGGTACAGGTCGACCGTTGCTATTCTTAGGAATTTCAATTTCACTATCATATTCTTCTATACTGTTAAGCCAACCAATTATTTGAGTTATTTCTTGTTCTGTAGCCTCTCTATTATTACTATGCTTTCCTTCTTGGCTATATCCATATAATCCAATATATGAGATATTATCTACAGAAATTGGCAAATATGGTATCTCCCCATTTTTATTTTTATCTTTTTCACATCCGCATAAAGGAATAGCCATTAATATCGTTAAAAGTACAAAAGATATAAACCTTTTCACAACAATACACTCCTATAAATAAATCTTTACCCCACTATACAGTAAACTTAGACAGTCTTAAACTATTATAAGTTTCCTTAATTTGGAATTGACAAGCAATAACCAGCATATCTTTTAAGTTTTTCTTTGTAATTTCATTAGTGATGCAAAATCATTAGTATCCATGATATAACTCCTCTAAATATCTTTATATGGATATTTTACTATATTAGGAAGATTATATGCAATTATCAACATTTATCTTTAACAGAGCCTTTTTAAAAAATACCCATTGACACTTAACAGTAAATGGATTATATTTAACATTGTTAATAAAATTAACAGTGTTAACAAAATGTATTATTTTAATGAATAGGAGATTATCATGAAAATAGGTATTATAGTTCATTCCAAAACCGGAAACACTCTTTCTGTTGCTCAGGAGCTCAAGGAGAAGCTTCTGAAGGATGGACATTCAGTAAATTTGGAGAAGTTAACAGCAGTCAATGATGATCAAACAGAAGCAGGAAAAATACAGCTTAAGAGTATCCCTGACATAACTGAATACGATGCGCTGATATTTGGTGCCCCAGTGAGGGGATTTTCCCTCTCGCCGGTTATGACAGCTTATTTAATACAGCTTTCATCCCTCTCCAATAAAAAGGCTGCATGTTTTTTAACTCAATTCTTCCCTTTCCCATCAATGGGTGGAAACCACGCAATGGAACAGATGAAAGGACTCTGCAATTACAAAGATATCAGAGTTTGTGAAACAGGCATTGTAAACTGGTCAAACATACACCGCAGAAAAAAAATCAGCGATGTGATAGAAAGCTTCAGTAAAGTCATCATTGGGAACGACTTCATTAAATTATAATTCGGGGAGGGAAATATATGAAAAGAAAGAAAATAATAATCCTATCTATACTTATAGTACTTATAGGATTTATTATTGCTATAATAGGGACTAAGGCATATATAGAAGCGAAGCTGGAAAGGTTGGCGGACCAGAGTATATCGAATGTGGATTTGTCAAATGCGAAGGATGGGATTTATATTGGCAGCTACAAAGCATTTCCGGTTGCTGCAGAAGTTGAAGTAACAATTAATAATCATAGGATAAAAGAAATTGGGCTGAAAAAGCACAATAATGGTCAAGGCTCAGCTGCTGAGATAATACCAGGGAAAGTTGTTGAAGCACAAACTTTAGAGGTGGATATAGTAGCAGGAGCGACATATAGCAGCAAAGTGATTTTGAAAGCAATAGAAGACGCACTAAATCAAGCAAGCAGATAATAGGAAAAGCTAATTGGCAGTGAAAAGAGGGCATTATGGAGAACGAGAAAACAATGGATGATAAAAAGAGTCTTAAAAGAGAGAGAGTAAAAATGTACTTTTTAGAAGCAGCTAAAGAAATCATTATTAACGAAGGTCATGAGAAGGTTTCTGTAAGAAAAGTGGCTGATATGGCAGGTTATTCATATGCAACTATATATAACTATTTTGAGAATCTCAATGAATTGCTGTGGGAAGTTAAAGGGGTTATGGTAGAAGATCTTTTTAAAGCATTGCAGAAAAAAATGCATCGGGTAACATATGATATTGCAGAAGTAAAAGAAGGCTTTAAAATATACATTGAGTATTATTTTGAGAATCCCAATGTTTTTAAATTCTTTTATTTCTATCCACTGAGAAAACCAAGCAAAAAAACTGTAGATACAGAGGCCGGACCCGATTTCAATGCAATGTGGAAGGAAACATTCAAGGGGCTGATACTTGAGGGAAGACTGCTGGAGAAGGACATTGAAGCAGTAGCTAAAACATTCATATATGCAATACATGGCTTGATAATGCTATGTCTTTTTAATAACGGAGATTTGACTGAAGAAAATGCGTATAAGGAACTAGATAAAATTGTTGATTATATATTGTAAAAAGCATATGAAAGACCAGGGGTATAAGATATAACCCCTGGTCTTTTCTTCATTCAGGCTTATGAGCCTGCTATTCTTGAATATGAATCAGGCTTCGGCGGGCAGTGAACTATCAGGATGCTTGGCATTCCGACTGATCACTGGTGCACACTCTATGGCAACCCATATTGCAAGGAAGATATAAATCAGACACAGAACCGGGACAATAATATTCGTTCCAACTGGCATCACGAATGCACCTTCTTTGAATGTGTAGGATTTGAAGGTGTTGATCAAAGCCCAGGTGCTCATGATGAACATGAATATAGCAGGAATCAACGTTGCCAGCCAAGCTTTTCGGTTTTTAGCGGTTCTTTGCAGCCATACTGTGATCCCTATGAGTGCCAGAGCAGCCAGCAACTGGTTGGATGAACCGAAGGTCTTCCAGAACAGACTCCAGATTGCGATCGGTTTTCCAGCCGGATCTGTCAGGTTGATTGACATCAGGATCAGCGGAACTCCGCCAATCAAGAAGGCTGAAATAATACGTCCACCCCAGCCTTTCCAGCCTGTGAGTTCCTGAACGATGAAACGGCCCAGTCTTGTGCAGACGTCCAGTGTGTCATATACGAAAGTCGTGAAAGCCATTAATCCGAAGGAAATACCAAATGCTTTGCCGAGTCCGATTAATTCCATGAAAGAACCAAGACCATTAGCATAGATGAAGTTTGGTGATTTGGCCAGTATTGGATCGCCCTTTGGAAGAATCATAACTGTTGACAAAGCAATCAGAGCAACAACTGCTTCAGCCAGCATCATGCCATAACCGATAGGTTTGGCGTCACTTTCTTTAGCCAACTGTTTGGAGGTTGTTCCGGAACCGACCAAGCTGTGGAAACCGGAGCAAGCACCGCATGCGACGGTAATGAAGAGCATTGGGAACATTGGTGACCAGAAGTTTGAATCACCGAACGCATGAGTCCAAGCTGGGTATTGTGTGGGGAAACCACCGAATATGATTCCGATGAACGATACAACTAGTGTTGCGTACAAGAAGTAACCACCCAAGTGGCCACGTGGCTGCAGGAGAGCCCATACAGGCACAATTCCTGCGATGAAACAGTATGCTATAACGACAAAGTTCCATATCTTCTGAGCGTCCTTAGGAGAAGCTAGTCCTAGAACATCTTGCAGACTGAACGGGATGTATCGACCGATCCAAATCGAAATCGCAACCAACGGCAAGAAGATGATCGTTGCCACACTGAGCTTCATTTTCGTGTATTTCAGTATAAAGCCCATGATCACAGGCAGAATCAGGTACAAAATGGAAGATGTAGCGGTTGCGCCGCCACCTACGACTGCACCGTCAGCCAATTCGATAGTGTTGACGAAGGACGAAGTTGTAATATCCGTGAAAGCAACAATGATCATTACCAGTGTAAAGAAGATGAAAACATTGAATAGAATCCAGACTCGATTGGAAACATAATTTTTCATCGTGTCTGCGATACCAGCCGCTTTATGGCGAATAGAAGCGACTAAAGAGCCCATGTCATGAATACCACCAATAAAAATAGTACCAAAAATAATCCAAAGAAAAGTTGGAAACCAACCAAAGGTCATACCTGCAATGACCGGACCTGTTACCGGGCCTGCAGCTGCGATGGCGGAGAAGTGCTGACCTGCCAAGTATTTTGCATCCGCCGGGACATAGTCCACACCGTCTTCCATTTCAACGGCTGGGACCACTCTCGAATCGTCAAGTTCGAACACCTTCTTGGAGACGAACTTTCCATAGGTGAAGTACGCTAAAACAAGAATCAGCGTTCCAATACCAACAAGAACAAGAATATTCATACCTTACCTCCTCGCGCGCATTTCTGCGCAATTATTTTGTAGCGTATTAATATTAATATAGATTATTACTTTACCGCTATAATTATATAGGAAATGTACAAGCTAACATTTAATATTGCACTAAATAACAAAATGGGCACATAAAATGCATTTATATGCCCATTAGTTGTTTGAATGATAATATGTTTTGCCTGCTTACTGGAATCTCTGAATCCAATCCTTGCAGCTTAAGCATATATGTATTATTGAACCAAGGGATTATCTCAGTAATTTTATCGGTATTTACGATATATGACCGGTGGCATCTAAAAAAAGTATCTTGGGGGAGTTTCTTATAAAAGTCAGAAATGCTTGTGGAAACTATGAATTGATCATTCTTTGTATATATATGCACCTCATGCTCATGAACTTCACAATAATATATATCATTCATATTTAATACGAACAGCTTATTGTTTTTCCACAAAGTAATTTTGCTGCTGCTGCACTTGGCAGATGTATAACTTTCAAGTCTCTTCAGCGTGCCTATTATTCTGCTTTCCGAGTAAGGCTTTAAAATATAATCAAAAGCAGCAACCTCGAAGGCTTCAAGAGCATGCTCACTATAAGCACTGATAAATACGAGAATGGGTTTAGCTGCTAACGTGTTTATCACTCTGCTGAAGGTTAACCCGTCTAATTTGGGCATGTTTATATCCAGAAAAATCACATCTATAGGGTGTTTCTGCACATATTCAAGAGCTTTTATGCTGTCATCAAAGGTTTCCAGTATTTTAATTGAACTGAAATTAGTAATAAAATAACTTAACTCCTCGATTGATGGGCATTCGTCATCAACAATAATACAATACATAGGTTCACCTCTATTTCAATATAAATAGGGTATATGGCGTATCAATCATCATACTCATTAAGGATAAAACTAATTCTTGTTCCTTCGGCAAGACGCTCTATCACAAGTCCTGCACCGTATAAATGCCGCAGTCTCATATCTACATTGGACATGCCGATTTTATTCTCACTGACATTTCCGGCACATATGCTGTCAATAATGGCTTGAGGGATGCCCATACCATCATCCTCTATTGTTATTTTAGCGCCTTCTAAGTTATGTTTTTTTACTTCAATCTTAACATTCCCAGAACCGCGGCCTTCTAAAATTCCATGTTTTATTGAGTTTTCCACTATAGGCTGTATTATTAGCGAGGGTATTTTAATGTGTATACTTTCATCTATTTCATAGATTACATTAAGCTTATCTCCGAACCTCGCCTTTTCTATCTCCACATAGGATTTAACCTGCTGCAGCTCCTTGCTGATATCTACGAAAGTGCTTGTCTCTTCTATGTTGTATCTTAAATAAGTCGAAAGGTTGACGATGAGCTCTCTGGCACTGTCCGAGTTAATCCTCAAAAGAGCTATTATTGTGTTTAATGCATTGAAGAGAAAATGCGGGTTTATTTGTGCCTGAAGTGCCTTGATTTCTGCTTTTGCAGCCAATTCCTTCAGCTTACCTACCTTGCTTATTTCCATCTGGGTTGATATCAGCTGTGATAAGCCGATAGCCAGCTTTTCGTCTGTATAGGATGCACCATTTTCTTTAGCATAATATAATTTCAGGGTTCCATTAACTTCCTCACCCTCTTTAAGAGGCAATAAAAGCGCAGATTTTAGCTGGCAGTTTTCTGAAGAGCATTCTATCTCCTCTGGGGAATTTAAAATACGCATTTGTCCATCTTTAATTACTTGCACTGTAGCGGTGGTCTGGATCGGCTCACCGCTGATATGATGGTCCGAGCACAGGCCTACATGTGCCAATATTGTAGTCTTATCAGTGATCGCAACTGCGGCAGCTCCTGTGGAGTCCTTTATTATTGAGCATATCTTTTTTAATGAGTCATTGTTTATATCTCTAAAATAGGGGAGTGTTTTATTTGCAATTTCCAGAGCAAGCTGGGCCTGTTTTGCGGCTATTTGCTCTTTTTCCTTAAAAGCTGACTGTATCAGCAGTATCAGTATGCATATACCCAGAGCGTTTGTTAGGCTCATGGGAAAATAGATGCTTTTTACTATAAAAAGAGCACTGGAGTAGGGTTTTGAAATAAGCAAAATGAGAAGCATCTCGATACTTTCTACAACAACGCCCCCGATAAGCCCATATAGCCATTTTTCGTGCCTGATGCCTTTCTTATATATAAGGGCTGAGACAAAACCTGCAATAATAGTAGCTATTGCACAAGGGACGGAGGTTATGCCGCCAATATCATAAATAAATCTATGAACACCTGCAATAATACCGGATACAATACCTACAAAAGGTCCGCATAGAATACCGCCGGCCATTACTCCAATGATCCTTGTATTAGCTATAGCACCGTTCACATCTGTGCCGCTGTATGTACCTATGATGCCAAATACGGCAAAGGTTATGGACAGTACAACAAGGTCAAATCTTCTGAATTCATCCTTCTGTATTATCTTTTTAAATACGTGCAAATTGGAAATAATGAAAGCGACTATGACTACGTAGCTTAGATTGTTTAAAAGGTTTTTAAATAAGTCTATCATATATACCAATTATCCCCTTGTTCTTTCACTTAGGATATCTATTCTATTCTATACTATTTTAACTTTTCTTTTTCATATCTGCAAGTTAAAGTATGGAATAGAAAAATCCCTGCTACGAAGTTCATAGCAGAGATTTTCGTCTAATTTTGGGGAAGACTACTTCCTTACTTCCTGTTTTCCGGTCACTTTGCTTTTGTCATCCATTTTGAATCCGGACTTAGCGTCAGCGCTAACAAAATATATGTTTCCGTCGACAGTAGCATCCACTAAAGAAAAGTCCTTAGTTGTAACATAGACATCACCTTTGAAGGTTCCATGCTGAATACTGGCTTTTGGACTATTAACGGTCAGCTTTGGTGCTGTTAATGTGAATCTGGCCGTTACATTACGTTTATCGTCCTGAGTGTATAGAGCGATTTTGCGCTGTATAACATCTTTGCCAGCATCATCTTTCTTACCATTCTTAAATTCGCCATCCACTACCAGATCTTTTGTAAAGGTTAAATCCTTTAATGTAGCAATGATCCATGTACCAGTGTTGCTTATGGCTTTCTCAAAAGCAGCTTCATTATCTACTATTGAAGCTGTTGTTACAACATCCGGCGTTGTTTCAGGCGGTGTTGTCTGTGGTGGTGTCGGTGAAGGTGTTGTTTGCGTTGGTGTCGGCGTTGGTGTTGGTGTCGCTGGTGGAGCGGGTTGTGCGCACCCTACCAATGCAACTATCAATGCTAATGCTAGTATTATGACTTTAGCCTTCATAAGAAATCCTCCTTGGTACAATTTTGGTATTTTTATTGGTTATATTTCATACTTAATTTTTTATCACCTAAATACATTATTACCTAAATGAAAAGAATTAATGTACAATCAAATATCTATAATGAAAAATATTAATTTTTTTTTGTTATATTTATGTAAAAAAAATGATAATAAGATATTTACAATAGTGTGTGTCGTACAGTATAATAAAAATAGAGTTCTGCAAGAGTATTCGTTTGAGGCAGCAGGGCATTACATTAAGGATGTGTGTTATTAATATTTTGAATGAATTGAAATATGGTATGTTAATAAGCACTTGGAGGTGATAGTGTGAGTGTTGATAAACAGGATGCACTTTTCGAGGGTTTGGTATTAGAGCTGAGAAGAGGTACTATAGCGCTTAGTGTCATGAGCCAGCTGAAGTCACCGCAGTACGGATACTCCCTTGTCGTACAGCTTGAGAAGAAAGGAATAACGGTTGATGCAGGTACCTTATATCCGCTTCTTCGAAGGCTTGAGGGGCAGGGCCTCTTGGAGAGCAGCTGGGATGTAGAAAGTGCTAAGCCGAGGAAATACTATAAGCTTAGTGAGTATGGCGGAATAATATTTGAGAGGCTGTGCGCCCATTGGTTTGATATAGTGGAAAATATGAATAGTATAATCAATTGTGAGGATGTGAAATAAATGGATATAATCGGCAGGTATATATATGCTGTTACAAAAGAATTGCCTGGTAAACAGCGGGAGGACATAGAGAAGGAGCTAAGGACTCTTATAGAAGATATACTGGAACAATACGAAGAAAATGAGCCCTATGAGGCTAAAGTGGAAAAAGCTCTGTTGAGCTTGGGTGACCCGAAGATACTTGCAGAAAACTATCGTGGCTCCAAGCAATATTTAATAGGCCCACAGAATTATGAAAACTATATAAATTTGCTGAAGATTGTTTTAGGGGCTGTATTCTTAGGAGTTTCAGTGGCTGTAGGAATAGGCAGTATTTTTGCTGGACAGCAAAGTGCAGCAGCTATCTTTACTGATTATCTTGCAACATTATTCTCAGGACTTCTTCAGGGGTCCGCCTGGGTAACAATAATATTTGCTATTGCAGAACGCAAGGGTGTGAATGTAATGGACGGTAAATCAGTAAAGGCCGATTGGAGCATAGCAGAGCTGCCTGTTGTACCGGAGAAAAAGGCAGTAATATCACCAGCAGAATCAATAGCTGCTATACTGTTTTCCACGATATTTATAACTATTATTTACTTTGCACCACAGATTTTTGCAGTGTATATCCCTGGTAATACTGTGGGTCCGACTGTGATACCCATATTTGACATAACTGTGATAAGTGGATACAGGTGGCTGTTTGCAGCTGTATTTATTCTGAGTATCTGTAAGGAAGTTTTAAAGCTTGTTTCGGGCAGGTGGACACTTAAGGTTTCCTTATTGTATTCGGCTCTGAGCGTTGTGGCAACGGTGCTAGTATTGATAGTATTTTCAAATCCAAGCATATGGAATCCGAATTTCTCAGCCGAGCTATTAAAACACCTGGATTTCAGTTTTGGTTTCATTAACATACTGGGTCAAACAAATACGGGGATGATACTGATCATATTAGCTGCCAGTATCTTAGACATTTCAACCGTCTTATATAAAGGCATAAGATATAATATTAAATAAGAGGAGCTTGAAGAGAGAGCTGTTGTATTGAGAGCGTTAATGAAAGTTCCCGGGAAATACAAACGCAGGTCGCAGGAAAACAAAAACTTCTGATAAACTTGATAATGTTCCGATTGAATGATTTATATATATAGCAGTGGGTACGGTTCCTTTTGGGGAATTGTCCCCGCTGCTTTTGCATCTATTGGATTACTTTTGCAAAGAGGAACATTGGAATTGGGTGTCGAATATTAGTGCGTTAGGTCTATATTTAAGAATCTACAATCAGGTATCTTAGGAGTGTGTTATTTTGAAACGAGTAATAATAGGAATAGAAGCTATATGCAGCAATACTTCAGCATTATATTTTATATTTTTTGCTGTACTGCTGATACATATTATCATTATTATTACGCTGATTAAAGCAAACGCCAGACATAAAGAGGTAATGCATGAACTAGAGAAAAGTGAAAACAAGTATCGAATGATGTTTCAATGTATGCAGGAGGGCTTTGCTTTATTTGAGATTATTACCAATCAAAAGGGAGAGCCAAAAGATTATTATTTAATTGATACAAATCCCGCATTCGAATATATCACAGGAGTAAGCAGAGAAGAAGCTACGTATCAAGCATTTTCAGGATTGTTGCCTCAAACAGAAATAGATAAACTTGAAAAGTTTAACAAAGTGGCTTTGACAGGAGAGCCTGTTAAGTATGAAAATTATTTGGAGGATTTAGGAAAGCACTTATTGGTTAATGTATATAAACCGGAACAGGATAAACTTGCCCTTATATTTTCAGATATTACGCAGAAGAAGGCAGCAGAAGAGCTGGTGCAGCGACAGAATCTGAGCTTTGAGGCTTTATTCAAGAATTCCTCTGATGCCATTGTTCTCTTCAATCAGTATCATGAAGTTATTGCAATTAATGAGAAATTCACAACCTTATTTGGATATTCCATTGATGAAATCCGTGGTAAGGAAGTAGATAGTATAGTAGCACCAGGAGAAAAGTTGGATGAGGCAAATCAATTGACAAGTAATTTGTTTGACGGGCATGAGGTCAGTCTGGAATCCGTTCGTTTCGGTGCAGACGGGCAGCCCCGAAATGTTAGCGTAAAAGGGGTTCCTATTATCTTGAACAATAAAATTATTAGTGGTTATGGGATATATGCAGATATCTCCGAGAGGAAAAAAGCAGAGAAGGAAATACTATATATGAACTACCATGACCAACTTACAGGTCTTTATAACCGGAGGCTTTTTGAAGCAGAATTGAAGCGGCTCAATATCGAAAGGAACCTCCCAATTTCTGTTGTTATGGCAGATGTTAATGGGTTAAAGCTTATCAATGATGCATTTGGGCATGCTGCGGGGGACAGACTGTTAATAACAACTGCGAAGATAATCAAAAAGGAATGCAGGGCAGATGAGATTATAGCCAGACTAGGTGGAGATGAATTTGTTATTTTACTGCCTAAAACGAATTCAGAGGAAGCGGAGAAAGTTATAAAGCGAATAAAAGCAGCAAGTTCAAGCATACGTCTGCAATCTATGGAATTGTCAATTTCCTTCGGGTGGGATACAAAGAATAGCGCCGCTCAAGATATCAATGAAATACTTAAAAACGCAGAAGACAATATGTATAGGGATAAATTATTCGAAAGTCCCAGTGTCAGAGGAAAAACAATACAGGCCATTATTAAGTCCCTTCATGAAAAAAATAAAAGGGAGGAACAACATTCCCAGAGAGTAAGCTATTTATGCGAAACTATCGGCATCGCAATGGGATGCAGCGAAAGTGAAGTGAACGAACTTAAGACTGTAGGACTGCTTCATGACATTGGTAAAATTGCCATTGATGAGAAAATACTAAATAAGCCGGGTCAGCTTACAGTCGAAGAATGGAACGAAATAAAGCGACATCCGGAGATTGGGTATAGAATATTGAGTTCAGTGAATGATATGGCAGAATTAGCAGAATTTGTACTTGCACATCATGAGAGATGGGATGGAAAGGGTTACCCCAAGGGATTAAAAGGAGAAGAGATACCGTTGCAAGCAAGAATTATGACGGTCGCAGATGCTTATGATGCAATGACAAGTGAAAGAACCTATCGTAAACCCTTAGCTGAAGAGGGAGTTATAGAGGAGCTAAGAAAAAATGCAGGCAAACAATTTGATCCTGAAATTGCAAGGGTTTTTATTGAAAAGGTGATGCATAAAAAAATTGTATAAAACTTCTGTTGACATTGACGTTACGTAAAGGTGTATAGTTATTTTACCGAATAGAAAACGATAGTTGACTATTCGGTGGGGGATGCAAGGGGGAGAATCCCCATGCCGTCCAAGGAGGGTGCTCAGGATGGTACATCCGTCGAAGGGAACCATAGGGTTCCCTAGCGAAAAAATCGCGTTAGTCGATTTTTGTCAGGAGGTGAAAGCATGGAATATACAGTGCAAAAGCTAGGAAAGATGGCAGGTGTCAGCACAAGAACACTTAGATACTATGATGAAATTGGAATTCTTAAGCCGGCTAGAATCAACTCATCAGGGTATCGTATTTATGGTCAGGCAGAGGTTGACAGACTGCAGCAGATTTTGTTTTATCGAGAGTTGGGTGTTAGCCTGGAAAACATTAAGGATATGGTGACAGCACCTTCCTTTGATGGAGCTAAAGCACTGCATGAACATCGCGAGAAGCTTCTTGAAAAAAGAAAGCAATTGGATTTGCTGATAACTAACGTGGACAAAACGATAGCGTTAACAGAAGGGAGAATAAAAATGAGTGATAAAGAAAAGTTTGAAGGCTTTAAGCAAAAGATGATTGATGATAATGAGAAAAAGTATGGTAAGGAAGTCCGTGAAAAGTACGGCAGCGACACTGTTGAAAAATCAAATAACAAGTTGAAGAATATGACTCAGGAAGAATATGATGCAGTTACAAAACTGGCGGAGGAGCAGATGGCGACCTTGGCAGAAGCTTTTAAGACTGGCGACCCCGCAGGTGAGTTGGCACAGAAGGCTGCAGATTTGCACAAGAAATGGCTTACCTTCTATTGGGACAGCTATTCTAAAGAAGCCCATGCGGGACTAGCTCAGATGTATGTGGATGATGAAAGATTCACTGCCCACTATGATAAAGAGCAGCCGGGCACCGCAGCATTCCTGAGGGATGCGATTCTCATATACACTGGAATGAAAAAGTAAAAAAAGTTTTCTGAGCATGGCATCTAATTCAATGGATGTCATGCTATTTTTTTTCGATATGATTCTAAACAATTCCATAATGCATAATTATTTGATAGAATTAGATTATATCTGGAAAACAATAAGCCAGGGGTCAGGGTAGACAAAGGGGTGGAATGCTTGTTTAAGTATCATAAAATTAAATCGTTAATTATATTCTGCATTGCAATTACATTAGCCTTAGTGATTCTTTCTGCAAGTGCAGCAGCAGGGCAGGCTGATCCCTTTTCGGAAATCAAGGAAAAATTGTCCGGAATTTCTGATAAGGAAAAGGAAATATTACAAAAGTTATTTACTCTCGCTCAAGAGACAGAATTAATGGAGACGGAGGAAAAGGGGCTGGCTTTAGAGATAAATGCAATGGACGGAGAAATTAAAAGTCTTGAAACTGCAATTGCAGCGGGAGAGCTTGCCTATGAAAAAAAACGCAGCAGTCTTGAGCAGGCTCTTAAGAGCTATCAGAGGATGGGGCCGGGATCTTATGTGGAAATAATCTTGGATTCGGACGATCTCAATACGTTTCTTCAAAGGGTAAATATACTTCAAGATCTTACGCGCAACACGGGAGAGCTCCTGGATCAGTTGGAGGCAAGCAGAGATAAGCTGTCAAAGGAGAAAGCCGTACTGTCTGAAAGGCTTGTGCGGATAAAAGAGAAGAAGGAACAGTTAAGAAAGGCCTTAGCTAAAAAAGTGAAGCTTAAGCATGAAGCAGAAGAATATCTGGCATCACTTAAGGGAGAAAAGGAGCATTATCAGGAGCAGTTGAACGGCATACAGATAATGTGGGGCGAGCTTAAGCCTTTATTTGCTGATGCTGCAAAGGAATTTTCCCGTATAATAGGGGAAGGCAGCTTACCAACAGATGCATTGAGGATAACCTTCTCCCTCTTTGATATAAAGGGAGCTATTGATGACAAGGTTATTAATGAGGTAGTTGCAAAGCAAAGCAAGCTTCCTAAGATGATTTTTGCTTTCCATCCGGGAAAGGTTGAAATAAGCTTGCCTGATAAACAACTAGTCTTGTCGGGGACATTTATTATTGTGGAAGGACACATTCTCAAATTTCAAGCGCAGGAAGGCAGTTTTTTCGGGATGCCGCTTGAGTCAGGGTCCATAGAAGAACTGTTTCATAAGGGTGACCTGGTGCTGAACCTTGAGCCGCTTCTGGCAGGAAACGTTATACATTCCATAGAAATTAAAGAAGGATATTTGGAATTAATTAATAAGCTTGATTTATTTTAAGTCAATAGGGGGTCGGGGAAATAATGATTGAGGCTAAAGGAGTTTGCTTGAAGTACCCTGAAGGTACAATGGCTCTTCAGAATATAGACCTGCAGATAGAACCTGGGGAGTTGGTGTATATAACTGGTCCCAGCGGCTCGGGAAAGACCAGCTTGTTAAAGCTCTTGATGGGGGTTGAATATCCTACGTCAGGCGCATTAACTGTGCTGGGACAGGCTGTGGCCAAAGGTCAGGCAGCGGGTATCAGACAGCTTAGAAGGTCAATCGGTCCGGTTTTTCAGGAATTCAGGTTGATAAAAGGGAGAACCGCAGTGGAAAATGTTATGCTGGGCATGCGGTTCTTGGATGTCCCACAAAGGCGCATAAAGGAAGACGCAAATAATGCACTGATAAAGGTGGGTTTAGGGCAAAAGAAACTTTCGCTGGTTGAACATCTTTCCTGGGGTGAGTGCCAGAGGGTGGCCATTGCCCGGGCAGTAGCAAGGAAACCGGCATTAATAATTGCGGATGAGCCCACAGGCAATTTGGACAAGGATAACGCTTTACACATACTGGAGCTTTTGAAAGCTTTCAAGGATAGCAAGACAACAGTAATCATTACTACTCATGCAACCCACTTGATTGAAAGTGAAAAAGAGGCCAGGCATTTACGGATGGATAACGGGAATATGAACTGGGAAAGGCTGGTATAAGCTTTATGAAGAATATTATATATAATGTTGGCTATTTTCTAAGGGAAGTAAAGACTATAATCCAACTTAATCTATTGTCTAATGTGTTTTCCTTCTTAAGTACAGGACTCATTTTCTTTATACTTGCCATGGTGATTTCCGGCTGGTGGATAAGCAACCAGGTTGTTGAAGCAATACAAGGTGAAGCTGAAATAAGCGTATATTTTAATGAAGATATTGACAAAACTGGGGCAATCAAGCTGGTTGAAAATATCAAGAGCATTGAAGGTGTAAGAGAGGCAAGATTGGTAGATGAGGCTGAGGCCTATGGCAGGATGGAGGAAATTCTTGGGAAGGAAGCACGTGTCTTGGCTTATTTCGATGGGAATCCATTCAGTCCGTTCATAGAGGTAAAAATCCATATAGAAGAAATCGACCCAATTCTGAAAGGGTTGGAGCTCATCTCGGGAATTGAGCATGTAAGGGATAACCGAGAGGTGCTGGAGCGATTGAGCAGCATCGCAGGAGCACTGAAAGTGTTAGGTTATCTAGTTGTAACCGCCGTAGGCATATCAACTATGGTCATAATATCTCATATAATAAGGATGGGAATCTACGACAATAGGGAACAGATAAACACGCTGAGGCTTATGGGAGCACCTGAGCCATTCATTGCATTCCCGTTTTTACTGGAGGGGCTGGTGCTGACCCTTGGGGGAGGTGCCCTTGCATCCGCTCTGGCGGTATTCTCACTAAAATATTTATATGCCCAAATGGCTGGACCGCTTCCTTTCATTCCGCTTCCACCGCTTGGAACCTTAGTGTCGCACCTTGTCATTTTGGTAATGTCCTTAAGCGCAGCGATGGGAGTTGCCGGCAGCTTTTTTGGATTGTCTTCGGCAAAAAGCAGTTAATAGGGGTGGTACACTATTGTTACTTGCTGGTGGTTAATGTAGAATTAGAATGTAAGTTAATATTTGATTATCCCAAGAGCAATACTATAAATATGAGAAATATTATAATAAGGAAAGTGGTGTGGAATGATGATAGTAACTACAACACCTTCGGTAGAAGGAAGAAGAATTACTGAATATAAGGGTATAGTTTTTGGTGAAGTAATATCCGGAGTAGACTTTATTAAGGACTTTGCCGCAGGACTTACCAACTTTTTTGGTGGAAGGTCAGGGTCATATGAGGGTGAACTGATTCAAGCCAGGGAAAAGGCAATTTCTGAAATGGTAAGCCGGGCTGAGAGTATTGGAGCCAGTGCTATCGTTGGCGTAGATATTGATTATGAGGTTCTCGGGCAGGCAAATAATATGCTTATGGTCACAGCCTCAGGTACTGCAGTAGTTGTGGAGTAGGCAAACTTAAGAGAGTTACAAAGGAGGTATATATAATATGAGCTTTAAAATGACTGACAAGGTAACATGGGTAGGTAAAATTGATTGGGAGTTAAGGAAATTTCATGGGGATGAATATTCGACCCATAGAGGTTCTTCCTACAATTCCTATCTGATAAAGGATAAGAAAAATGTTCTTATTGATACAGTTTGGGCACCATTTGCAAAGGAATTTGTAGAAAACCTGAAAAAGGAAATTGACCTTTCAAAAATTGATTATATAATAGTAAACCATTGTGAAGTAGACCACAGTGGAGCACTACCGCTGCTTTTGAAGGAAATACCGAATACGCCTGTTTACTGTACAGCTAATGGAGCGAAGATGTTGAAGGCCCACTATCATGAGGATTGGAATTTTGTGGTGGTTAAGACGGGGGATACCTTGGATATCGGGGGGAGCAAGCTTACATTTGTAGAAGCCAGGATGCTTCACTGGCCGGATACTATGTTCACTTACATGGCGGGGGAAAATATTCTGTTCAGCAACGATGCTTTTGGACAGCATTACGCCTCGGAGATGATGTATAACGATTTGGTAGATCAGGCTGAGCTTTATCAGGAAGCTATAAAATACTATGCCAATATATTGACACCTTTTAGTATTTTTGTAGCAAAGAAAATAGAAGAAGTATTGAGCTTTAACCTGACCGTTGATATGATAGCTCCAAGCCATGGTATAATTTGGAGGGATAACCCCACCCAGATAGTAGAGAAATACATGGACTGGGCTAAGGACTATCAGGAAAACCAGATCACTATAGTATATGATACCATGTGGAATGCTACAAGAAAGATGGCAGAAGCTATAGCAGAAGGAATTAGATCCACGGATAATACAGTAGTAATTAAGCTGTATAATGCTGCTCATGAGGACAAGAACGATATAATAACAGAAATATTCAAGTCTAAGGCAGTATTGTTTGGGTGCTCCACTGTAAACAAAAGCATAATGTTTGCAGTAGGAGGATTATTGGATATGATAAAGGGTATGGGCTTTAAGAATATGAAAGCAGCAGCCTTTGGCTCTTATGGCTGGAGCGGGGAAGCTGTTGCTATACTAAATGAAAGACTTAAGGATGCAAAGCTTGAAATGGTAAGCGACGGGTTAAAAGAGTTGTGGAATCCGGACAAAGAAGCATTGGAAAGATGTAAGCAGTTCGGAACAGATTTTGCAGGAAAACTTTAATAAATATTGAATGAGTATGGTGCCGGAAACTAAGGTAAGATTTTAGTTTCCGGCACCATTTGTTTTCTCAAACCTAATAATAACATTTATCACTTGGAACTTTTCGTGGAATTTTGCGTCTGATATTATGTAATAATGCAGAAGCATATCAAATTTATAATATGCGGTGTTTTTTCAAAATCACCTGCTAAGGGAGTTGCAATGATTAGAATGTTTAACAAGAAGACGGTAATCAGATTCATTTCACTGGGTATGTCCACGGTAGTGCTTGTTGGTGTCGGACTGCTTGCAGGCTGTACAACTATGACAGGCAGCGGTACCGCAGAAAAGGATAAGCCTGAAGATAAGAACCCGCCTGTTGTGCAGGAAAATAAACAGGATAAGATAATGCCTGAGTTTATGGCACTTGTTGAGGGAAATGCCAAGCCTGATGCAATCATAGGATTCATAGGCAATTACATTGCAAGTGTTTCTAGGGATAATGCAGCAATAATGCTTGGAGAACTGGAAAAAGTCCAGAAGAACTACTTAGTAAATATGGAAAAAAAATATTACGATGGGGATACTATACAGAACAGCTTGAACAAAGTATATAAGCCCGGATTCGATTTGAATAAAATTGATGATATACAGGATGCAGAGTTGAAAAACCTTTTGATAGAAACCAGAGACATGGGCTATAAGGTTGAAACATCAGAGGGAATGTATTACCCAATAATGAATTATGAATACCTTAAAAAGTATAGCATATATGCTCTCGAAGATATTATGGAATACATTGATATTATGGCAGTAGAGACCAACAAGGTTCCTGCAAAGGATGCAGCCCTTGTGATTGGCTGGGATGAAGTCATCGAGAGGGCATTGGCCCAAGAAAGCTTCATAAAGAAATATGGAAGCTCGGCAAAAATAGAAAGTATGAAAGAATTGCAGAAAAGATATGTTACTTTTATGTTGTATGGTCTAAACAATACTCCGCTTTTCAGCTATGATACAAATACGATGGAGCCAGAAGCAAAGGAAACATATGCAAAAGCTGTTAAGGACAATGGAAACAGTGAGTTGATGCAGATGCTGGGCAAATATATGGAGCTATTGGAGAAATCGAAATATAAATTTTCAGAGGAAATAGATACATTCAGAAAAAATGCGGTTGGAAGCAACTAAACTAGAGTAAATCAAGTGCAGGTAAATGAAGGGTGTTGCGGTTAATAGGTAAAATCCTTATAATAAATTGTGGACTAAATATATTATAGTTATTAGTATAAGGAGGATTTCTATGTGGAAAGAGTTTAAGACGTTTGCGATGAAGGGAAATGTCATCGATTTAGCGGTTGGTGTTATCATTGGTGCAGCCTTTGGGAAAATCGTCTCGTCACTGGTTAACGATATCATTATGCCTTTAATTGGTTTAGTACTTGGCGAGTTGGATTTTACGAATCTTTTCATCGCCTTGGGCGATGGAAGCTTTAAGACCTTGGAAGAGGCCCAAAAAGCCGGTGTTGCAACTTTGAATTACGGATTGTTTATCAATAATATTGTCGACTTCTTAATCATAGCTTTTGCAATATTTATTGTAGTAAAGCAAATAAACAGAATACCAAGGAAAAAGGCGGAAGAAGTTGTTAAGACCAAAGCATGCAAGTACTGCTATAGCGAGATACATATTGATGCAAGCAAGTGTCCTCATTGCACTTCAGAATTAAGTGATTAATGAATAGTGCAGCAATATGCAACGCTTGAAAAGATGAATAATCCGTGTTAGAATAATATAGAAATAAATAGCTTTTGTACTAGGGGGGCTGGATAGGCCAGCTGAGATAGAGAACCGATAAAGTCTCTGACCCTTCTACCTGATCTGGATAATACCAGCGTAGGGAAGTAGAGTGTTTATACAGATATATAAGCATAAATCCTTATTAGTGGATTTATGCTTTTTCTTTTGGCTCCCTCTAGTGCAAAAACAATTGGAGGGATTTTTTATGCAAACCAAAAAACTTACATTTTCAGCATTACTTGTAGCAATAGGTGCAATGGCAGGCAATATAATTTATATACCTGTCGGAGCAGCAAAATGTTTTCCGGTGCAGCATACAATCAATGTCATATCAGGGGTGGTGTTGGGTCCATGGTATGCTGCAGCAAATGCTTTTCTTATTTCCTTGCTAAGAAACATGCTGGGTACAGGTTCACCTTTAGCTTTTCCGGGGAGCATGATAGGAGCTTTTTTAGCAGGGATCCTATATTTGAAATTCGGTAAAAAATCATTTGCAGTGCTGGGCGAGATATTTGGGACAGGTATATTGGGCGGCCTATTGGCGTTCCCAATAGCGAAATTCATGTTAGGGAAGGATGTTGCAGCTTTCTACTTTATAATACCTTTCCTGATCAGCACTATAGGGGGTAGTATCTTAGGATACTCCATTCTAAAGGTTATGGAAAAAAGTAATGTATTAAAGAAATTTGATGCATAGAGGGGATGAGATTATGAAAAACGTTTTAACTATAGCAGGCTCGGACAGCAGTGGTGGCGCAGGAATACAGGCGGATTTAAAAACATTTTCTGCTCATGGGGTTTATGGAATGAGTGTTATAACTGCAGTCACTGCCCAAAATACACAAGGTGTTCTTGCAGTGCAGGATATTTCAGTTGAATTGATTAGCAAACAGATAGAAGCAATATTTGAGGACATAAGGGTAGATGGTTTGAAAATAGGTATGGCATCCCAAATAAGTACCATAAATACAATCGGTGAAGGCCTTCGCTTCTATAAGCCTTCAAATATTGTTTTAGATCCGGTTATGGTATCCAAAAGCGGATATCATCTCTTACAGCCAGAAGCAATGAAAGCGTTAGTTGACATATTGCTGCCTTTAGCAACAGTAGTTACCCCAAACATTCCTGAGGCTGAAGTGATTACAGGCATAAAGATCAATAGCATTGCAGAAATGGAAAAAGCTGCAAGGGCGATTCACAAAATGGGGTCCAGGAATGTATTGGTTAAGGGCGGCCACCTGGAGAATGAAGCAACAGATATATTGTTCGATGGTATCAATTTCACTTATTTGAAAAACAGGAGAATCGATACAAAAAATACACATGGAACAGGGTGCACTCTGTCAGCTGCAATTGCCTCCAACCTGGCAATAGGTTATTCAATTGAAGAAGCTATAACGAAAGCAAAGGAATATATTACAGTTGCGATAGAAAATTCTTTGTCCATAGGCAAAGGGGTGGGGCCTACAAATCATTTCTACACATTGTATAAGAAGGCAGGTATTTCATATGAGTAAAGATAACAATAATATTTCAATGCTTAGTTTTTTTACACTATGGTTTGGGGCAGCAATTTCAATAGCTGAGATACTCACAGGGGGGCTGCTTGCACCCCTTGGCTTCAGGCTGGGCTTAACCGCAATAATAATCGGGCATCTTATCGGAACAACAATTTTAGTGCTCGGAGGGATAATAGGTACGGAAGAAAGACTTCCTTCAATAATGTCAACCGGAATATCCTTTGGAACATACGGAGCATACCTGTTTTCGGTACTGAATGTACTCCAACTGATTGGCTGGACTGCAGTTATGATAATATCCGGTGCAAGGTCAGTGAATGAAATATCGAAAGCACTATGGTCCTATGACGGTATAAATTTATGGAGCCTTATAATAGGGGGACTTATATGCTTATGGATTTTGTTCGGCAAAACAGGATGGAAGAAACTGAATCTGGCTGCTGTAACCCTTCTCTTCCTGCTTACAATCCTGCTGAGTGCTGTTGTTTTCAAGAACAGCGAGTTGTTTACTAAAGCTTCAGAGGGTGCGATATCTTTCGGTGCGGCTATAGAGCTTAATGTAATAATGCCTCTCTCATGGCTGCCGCTAATAGCTGACTATACGAGGTTTGCAAAAAGAAAAAGAGATGGCGTTATAGGCAGCTTCCTGGGATATTTTATAGGCAGCTCATGGATGTATATGATCGGACTAGGTACGGCAATTGTTGCAGGTAATGCTGATCCGGGTGCAATGATGCTGGCTGCTAATTTAGGGCTCACTGCTCTGGGAATAGTTATTCTATCTACTGTAACGACAACATTTCTTGATGCATACTCAGCAGGGGTGTCAGTTTTGAATCTATTTCCGAGGTTGAACGAGAGGAAAGCCGCAGTAGCAATGGGAATAATAGGAACGCTAATTGCGATAGCTGCACCAATAGAGCAATATCAAAACTTCTTATATGCAATCGGTTCGGTTTTTGCACCTCTTTTTGCAATACTGCTTACTGATTATTTCGTAATCAGAAAAAATAGAAAGCTCCAGGCAGGACTGCTTGTGAACTGGGGTGCTGTTCTTGTCTGGGTTTTTGGGGTTGTTATATATTATCAATTCATAAAGATTGACTTTGTACTAGGTGCAACGGTTCCTGTAATGGCAATAACAGGTACGATTTATACTCTTACTTGGAGGTTGACTGAAAAATGGAAGCTATTCAAAAAGCATCAGAACTCTTAAAGACAATAAAAGAAAGCAGACCTATAATACATCATATAACTAATTATGTTACTATGAATGATTGTGCAAATATTGTGCTGGCTATTGGAGGATCGCCGATAATGGCCAATGACGCCGCTGAGGTTTCCGAAGTTGTAGCAATATCAAAAGCATTAGTGCTCAATATAGGGACACCTAACCATAATAATTTCCGGTCAATGCTTCTGGCGGGAGAAAAAGCCAACGAGCTGGGTATTCCAATAGTATTTGATCCGGTTGGTGCAGGTGCTACGAACTTTCGAAAGGAAATATGCAGCAAACTGCTGGCAGATATCAAGCCGGCTGTTATTAAAGGAAACCTCTCTGAAATTGTGCACCTGGCTAGCTTTGATGGCTGTAATTATGGAATAGACTCTTATTTGGATGTTGATAATGGGAAAGAGATTGTTCAAGAGCTTGCCGGGAGATTGAATTGTATTGTTGCTGCCACAGGTCGGATGGATATAGTGTCTGATGGGAAAATCACCTATACCATAAATAATGGTCATGAAATGCTATCAAGAATCACAGGCACAGGGTGCATGATATCATCACTGGTTGGTGTGTTCTGCAGTGTGACACAGGATTATCTGATAGGTACTGCTGGTGGTATCATGGCAATGGGGATTTCAGGCCGGCTCGCATTTGACAGCTTGCTGCCAAATGAAGGGGTAGGAATGTTTAAAACAAGGCTTTTCGATAATATCTATAACCTGGATGAAAGCACATTTTTAAGGGAAGGTGAGATTAATGCTGTATAAAGAACTTGTGGATTATTCCTTATACCTGATAACTGATAGAAAAGCATTGGGTGGGAAGGAGCTGCTTGTTAGCATCGAGGCTGCGATACAGGGTGGAGTAACTTTAGTCCAACTGAGAGAAAAAGATATAACAGGGTATGATTATTATAATCTGGCTATAAGAGTAAAGGAGTTAGTAGGGAAATATAATATACCTCTTATTATTAATGATAGAGTTGATATCGCTTTGGCTGTCAATGCTGATGGGGTGCATCTCGGACCGGAGGATTTACCCGTACCAATTGCAAGAAAATTAATGGGTCCTGATAAAATTATAGGTGCTTCTGCTAATTGTGTTGAAGAGGCCCTTGCTTACCAAAAGCAAGGAGCTGACTATCTGGGAATAGGGGCCCTTTTTCCGACGATTACAAAAGGAAACACCGAGCATGTAAACCTTGAACAATTGAAGATTATTAAAGAAGCTGTTTGCATACCAGTGGTAGGAATTGGCGGGGTAAATGTCAAAAATGCTTCTGCGGTCAGAGCTGCAGGAGTTGACGGTATAGCAGCTGCTTCGGCTATTCTGGGAAGTGAGAATGTCTCAAAAGCTGCAAATAGTTTAAGGTAAAACTTACTATAATCATGCTGAATATTGATCGAAGCATATCAGTTATAAGTTAATTATCCAGCACAATATTCTAAAGGGTGCTATATTAAGTGGAATTGTAAAAATTCCACTTTTTTTGCTATATATATGCAAAATAATGCTCTTTATATGCTGAAAATTGACAAGCACTTTTCGTAATAATAGTATATTTACATAGGTAAAATAATTAGCTGCTTATAGAAAAGAATATGTTTATTTCTTAAATTTACCTGTGGGGGGGACGCTATCATGAAATCCTTCGGAATAATAAGCGAATTGGATAATGCTGGTGGAGTAAAACTACCCGATATGTTGTTAGGACTATATGATTTGGGAGCAGGGGATGCCATGGAGATGCACTTGGAGGGAAATAAAATAATAATGAGGAAATACCCACCTGCTTGTGTATTCTGTGGATCTACGAAGGACTTAAGGGAGTACAGGGACAAGAGTTTCTGCTGTTGCTGTGCCGACGAGTTGAAGAATTATTAAAAAAGATAAGAATAAAGGCAGCTTTTCAAGCTGCCTTTATTTTTATAACGAATAGGAAAGTATAAATTTCCTTAGTGTACCACTTTCCGTAAATGAGTTTCATAAAAGGCTTCCTTAATTATTAAAGTGCTTTATTAGAAGCCTTTTTTACCTTTTTTTGATAGTAAAATTATCCTCGAGCAGAGCCCAGTTTTGTGGGAATGGATAGCCCAGAGCCCAATAGCTCACACCTCTCAGCTTATAACTTTTTACTACATTGAATTTTGCCTGTGCGCTTCGTGCATCTTCAAACCACACTTCATGCATCCTTCCCTGCTCATCTGTATAGCGGAAGTATGGAGATTCTGTTGTGGTATCATACTGGATGGTAGCGTAATACCGCCTTGCCCTTGCCATAGCTTCCTCCATGCTGAAGGTTTCAGCCTCCTGCCCCTTAACATGGGGAAGGAGCCAATCTCTTGCATATATTTGGAATCCGAAGAATATCTTATCTCTTGGCATAACAGAAACTGCATAGTCAAGGACACGCTTTATCTGATTTAGTGGCGAGATAGCTTGAGGCGGTCCGAAGCGCCAGCCCCATTCATAGGTCATCAATACAACAAAATCAGCAATTCTGCCATGAGCAGGATAATCATGAGCAGTATACAGCAAGCCATGCTGTTCTGCACTCAGCTTGGGTGCCAGAGCACTTGAAATTAAATATCCGGCAGTATGCATACTGTCAGATGCGCGCTGCATGAATTGGTTATAAAGCTCGCGGTCTTCAGGAAGTACGTTTTCGAAATCAACGTTTAGGGCTTTATAACCCTTATTCCTCATTATATTAATTACGTTTTGTAACAGTAGATTTTGTATATCAACGCTTGACAGAATAATATGTGCAAGGTTCTCACCCAATTCAGTACTGGTGAAATTTGTAATACACATTATTGGAGTGACATTTTCTGCAATTGCTGTATTCACTGCTTCTGTATCCTTTATCGCCTGAAGATTGCCATCTTCTCGGATTCTGTAAGCGAAAGGACTTAAATAGGTGAGGTGCTCCGCATCCTCTGCTACAATAGGAATTGCGGCTTCAGACAGTATATAAATGTATCCATTTACTTCAATCACCGGCCTCCGTTTCCTTGGTATAACCAGTACGGCACCTGGATATACGAGGTTGGGATTATCTATGTTGTTCACTTTCAATATGTCTTGTACGGTAGTGCCATATATTTGGGCAATCCTCCACAATGCCTCTCCTCGCTTAACAATATGGCGAAGTGCCGGTATATAAATTGTAAGACCAGGATAAATACTTGCCGGGTTGGCTATCTGGTTGGCCTGTACAATCGCCTGTATTGACGTACCGTAGGTTTGTGCGATTTTCCATAGGGTTTCACCTGATTTCACAGTGTGGAATGTATCTTCTGTTGGAATGACCAATGCCTCACCAATTAACAAGAGATTCGCATTTGGCAGCTCATTAATATCTATTATCTTAGAGGCAGGGACTCGGTAGAAGGAAGAAATCTGCCAAAGTGCTTCCCCTGGTTTAACCACATGAATAAGCATGAAATGACCTCCCTATTTCTTTATTAATATAATCTATGCAAAACATGGTTTCCTCAGAATAACAAGCGACGCTCCAATAAGTTGTATATATATGCTGCTGTAACAATTGCCTCTTCCTATGAATAATATGATATATGCGATTAAATTTACGGGGTGGTAGTTTGGAAACATTGACGTTAGGCTCCCGAGGTCCGAATGTGAAGCTCATTCAAAGCCTTTTAGCAAGGATTGGTTATAATCCCGGAGTTGTAGACGGGGTTTTTGGACAGCAAACAAGGGAAGCCGTAAGGGAATTCCAGCTGGATAATGGACTTTTGACTGATGGGATTGTTGGGCCATCGACTTGGAGCAGGCTTGAGAAGTTTCTGTTAGGGTATGCCACATATACCGTCAAACCGGGCGATACTTTTTACAATATATCCAGAAAGTTTTACACCACACTTAATGCTGTATTAACAGCAAATCCGGGAATCGACCCGAAAATGCTTAGGGTGGGGCAGATAATCACCGTACCCTATGGCATTGATGTGGTTTTTACCGATATTGACTATACTTATGAAATGATGGAGAGGAATATAAGAGGGCTTAAGGCAAGGTATCCCTTTATAGAGGTGGGCATTGCAGGGAAAAGCGTGCTAGGGAAAAACCTATATTATATAAAACTGGGTAATGGGCCTGTCGAGGTATTTTACAACGGTTCACACCACGCTCTTGAGTGGATAACGACTCCGCTTCTTATGAAGTTCATAGAAAATTTCGCCCGAGGATATTCAAATAACTCTCCAATTAGGGGCTACAATACTCGAGATATTTGGAGCAGAAGCAGTATATACATCATGCCTATGGTTAATCCTGATGGAGTTGACCTGGTACTGGAGGGACTAAAAAGGAACAATCCATATTATAATCAGCTGCTTGTCTGGAATGATACAGGATTGCCCTTCTCTCAAGTATGGAAGGCCAATATAAGAGGCGTCGATTTGAATCGTAATTATCCGGCATCATGGGAAGAGGCTAAAGCACAAGAACCAGCCCTTGGAATAGATGGACCGGGGCCTACCAGATACGGTGGACCAAGACCACTTTCAGAGCCTGAGACCCAGGCGGTTGTTAATTTCACACGGCAGCATAATTTCAAGCTGGTTATTGCCTACCACACTCAAGGAAGGGTGATATACTGGCTATATAGAGATATAAGACCGCCCCGGGCTTTGGAGATAGCAAGACTTTTTTCCAGTATAAGCGGATATGCTATATCTGATGTACCTTATGCGGCAGCTTATGCCGGTTACAAGGATTGGTTTGTGGAGCAGTATAGGAGACCTGGATATACCTTTGAGGTAGGAATTGGACGGAATCCGGTGCCTATTACTCAATTCAACGATATATATCGGGAGAATGAGGGAGTAATGCTGCTGGCACCAATAGTATAGTTTATAATGAATAATGAGACAAAACGCCTGTCAAACCTTTGACAGGCGTTTTTACAGCCGTTGCTTCATTGACTAACCTTACTGAATTCCTGTATAATGTTAACGTAATATTATTAAGGAACACCTAATGGGAGGACTTAAGTGAGGATATTTCTATATATAGCTATAATTTTTATTGGCGCATGGCTGGGTGCGGGAGGGAAGCTTTCGGAAAGCTTTACGGTCAATCTGTCCAAGCTTCAGTTTATCAGCTTGCTGCTTTTGCTTTTCATAATGGGAGTCAATATCGGTGTCAATGATGATGTGATAAATGGGTTCTACAAGCTAGGTTTCCAGGCAGTTGTACTTGCTGTTTTCGCAATAGCCTTCAGTGTGTTTTTTGTTAAGCTGGTATCGGGTTTTGTACAGCGAGGACGAAAGGATAGTGAATGATATGAATGCAGGGATAATTGCAGCTGTTGCATCGGGTATCATTGCCGGACTATTTTTGTTTCCTCCTCAGCTTGTTCAATACATAGGCATAACAATTGACTTTGGACTCTGTGCGTTACTGTTTTTTGTCGGAATAGACATTGGCCGGAATAAGGATATTATAAATCAAATCAAAGCGTGCGGTCTCAGAATACTGCTTATTCCCATAATGATAGCTCTGGGCAGCATAATAGGGAGTGCTGCAGGAGGCTTCATCATAGGACTTCCTTTCAATGAGGCGGGGGCAATAGGAGCAGGTTTTGGTTGGTATAGTCTCTCAGCAATAATACTGTCTGACTACAGCCCGGAAATAGGAGCATTGGCGTTTGTGACTAATGTCTGCAGAGAGATTTTTGCATTGATGGCAATACCTTTTATAGCCAAGTACATAGGAAAGCTTGAGAGCATTGCACCTGCCGGAGCTACAGCAATGGATACCTCTCTTGCCGTTGTATCCAGGGCTACTGATAGCAGAACTGCGGTGGTTTCCTTTATCGCGGGGGTTGTTCTGTCACTGTTGGTGCCTATACTGGTACCGCTTTTGATATCTTTGTAGGGTGTGTGATGAGTGCATGAACAGTAAAAAGAAAAAGGACTTCCGTGAGGAGGATCTATACAAACCAATATATGAATACCTAAGCGGCTTGGGGTATAAAGTCCGCAGCGAGGTCAGCCACTGCGACATAGCTGCAGTAAAAGGTGAAGAGCTTCTTGTAGTTGAGATGAAAAAAAGCCTGAATCTCGATGTGATCCTGCAGGCTACTTTAAGGCAAAAGCTCGCGGACATGGTGTATGTGGCTGTGCCAAAACCGGGCAGGGAGCTTTTCTCTAAAAGATGGAATAACCTCAGCTATTTGCTTAAGAGGCTGCAGCTTGGTCTCATGGTTGTGTCCCTCAAAGAAGATTATTCCTGTGTCGAGGTTGTGTTTGAGCCTGCGGTATTTGATGTGATCAAGAACAAGAAGCAGAGCAAGAAGAAAAGGCAGAATCTCATAAAGGAATTTGATGCCAGGTATGGGGATTTCAACACCGGAGGCAGTACGGGAAAAAAGCTTATGACCGCTTATAAGGAAATGGCTATACATACAGCCTGCTGTCTGATGAAATACGGCCCCTTAAGTCCAAAGACCTTGAGGAAGCTTGGCACTGATGAAAAGAAGACCACAGCTATTCTTAGAGATAATCATTATGGATGGTTTGAACATAAAGCCAGAGGTCTGTATGACATTAATGAAAACGGATGTCTGACAGTCGAGGGATATACAGAATTATATAAATATTATATGGGTTTGATAGAAGAGAAAAAGCCGGAGTGAGGAGTTGAGAACATAGATCTCATAACCTCTTCCGGTTTTCGTTTTATTACTATTTACTTGAGTGAAAAAGTAATGTATACTATATATTAGTACCAGGTAATAATACCAGAATATAAGGAGGAGATTTTATGGATTTACAACAACTCTTTAAAATACAGGAGATAATGGAAAACAATATAAGGGAGAATTCAAAGATAGATGAGGACGTGCTCGGAAAAGAGAATATTTTTGATCTGAGGTTCCTCGCATTACAGGTAAAGTTGGGAGAAATCGCAAACCTGACAAAATGCTATAAATATACAAAAGCTAAAGAGGATATCCCTAAGGAAAGGCTCATGTTCAGGTTTATAGAAGCATTGAAATATCTGCTCTCTATAGGCAATATGCATGACTTCAATATTATAAATCTTGAAACAGTGAACTCCACATCCCATGAAGAGAGCCTGATAAAATTATTCAGCTTCATTTATGACGAGATAGCTGATCTTAAGGACGCAGTGCGCAGGGACAACTATGTGGATTCTGTAAACAGCTACATAAGATTGTTTGCAAGATTCATGAATCTGGGCAGGCTGCTTGGACTCACCTTTGAAGAGGTGTATGACTTTTATATGAAGCTGGGACCGGTGAATTTGCTTACTAAAGTCGAATAGCAAAACCTTTAAAAACATCAATAAGAAATTATTGGTGTTTTTTTTGCCATCATGGTAAATTATGGCTTGAAGTGTACTGGAGTTAATGTTATTATAAATATAAAAATTGGTATATACAACATGACAACATATTGATATAGTACATGGGCAAAAAAATGTTCAGGAGGAATTATGAAAAAAGTAAATAAGAATTCACCGCTGCCGCTTTATTACCAGCTAAAGGACATAATTTGTGATCTGATTGAAAATGAAGAACTCAAGCCTAATGATCCCATACCCCCGGAGAGAGAGCTTTGTGAGTATCATGGGGTAAGCAGGATGACTGTTAATAAGGCTATTACCAACCTTGTCAATGAGGGCTTGCTGTACAGAGAGCAGGGAAAGGGAACCTTTGTAGCAAAACCAAAAGAGGGTTACCAGCTCTCAAAATTATTGAGCTTTACTGAAGATATGAAAGCAAAGGGTCTTCAGGTTGATACACGGATAATCTCCTTTCATAAAAAATCAGCTACAAAGAAAATACAAAAGGTACTGAATCTACTGGAAAAAGAAGAAGTATTTGAGATAAAAAGACTGAGACTGATCGCCGGTGAACCCTACGCAATTGAAACTGCGTACCTACCTGTCAGCCTTTGTGAAGATTTAACTATGGAAAAGCTAGACAAAAAATCCCTTTATGATATTTTACTCAGCGAATACGGGCTCAAGATGGATTATGCGCATCAAACCATAGAAGCGGTAATCCTCGATGAATATGAAAGTGAGATTCTGCAGGTACAGGAAAAATCTATTGCACTGATGTTTTCGAGGAAGACTTATCTGGAGGGCGATAGACCGATGGAGCTTACAAAAGCAGTATATAGAGGAGACAAGTATAAGTTCGAGGTTGTACTAAGGCGCTAACAGTTGTGTATAAAACACAATTGTTAAGATAAAAAGGGGGTTAGCTTTATATGAAAATCAAGTTCAGTCAATTACAAAAGCTGGGAAAAGCCATGATGCTTCCTGTAGCAGTGTTGCCAGCAGCAGCGCTATTGCTGAGGTTTGGACAGCCGGATCTATTAAACATTCCATTCATGGCGAAGGCTGGCGGGGCTATCTTTGACAACCTGGCACTGATCTTTGCAATAGGTATTGCAGTTGGTTTCTCCCATGATAACGCCGGAGCAGCGGGCTTGTCAGGTGCAGTGGGATATCTTGTGCTTACCAATGGATTAAAGGCTATTAATCCGGATTTGAACATGAGTGTTCTGGCAGGTATTATCTCAGGTCTGGTTGCAGGTGGACTTTATAATAAATACTATAATATCAAGCTGCCGGAGTTTCTCGGTTTCTTTGGAGGAAGAAGGTTTGTGCCCATAGTTACTTCCGCTGCTATGATGGTTTTAGCAGGCATTTTCGGACTAATATGGGCACCGATACAGAATGGTATTAATTCTATGGGTCAGTGGATAATCGGAGCAGGAGCAGTCGGAGTATTTGTATTTGGATTTCTCAATAGATTGCTTATACCTCTGGGGCTGCACCATGTATTAAACACCTTCATCTGGTTTGTATTCGGTAACTATACAGATGCAGCAGGCCAGGTCTGGACAGGGGATTTGAACAGGTTCTTCCACGGAGATCCAACAGCTGGCAGCTTCATGGCAGGCTTTTATCTAATATTCATGTTTGCTCTGCCTGCAGTTGCATTGGCAATATATAGAACATCAAAGCCGGAAAATAGGAAAGCCATCGGAGGCGCATTGTTCTCAGTCGCTTTTACTGCTTTCTTGACAGGGATTACTGAACCATTGGAGTTCATGTTCATGTTCCTGGCACCGGTTCTGTATGTGCTTCATGCAATACTTACAGGTCTGGCCCTTGCTGTAGCATATTCCTTGGGAATATTACATGGGTTTGGCTTCTCAGCCGGTGCGATTGACTATCTACTCAACTGGCGTTTGGCAACAAAAGCGATAATGATTATACCGGTAGGTTTGATATTCGGTGTAATTTACTACTTCTTATTCGTCTGGATTATAAAAGCACTAGATATTCCTACTCCGGGAAGAATTGACGAAGATATGGACGAAAGTACATCAGTCGATTTGAACATCAGTGACTTCTCCGTTAAACTGGTGGAAAGACTTGGAGGTAAATCCAATATTGATACATTGGATGCCTGCATAACAAGACTGAGAATGACTGTAAAGGATGTCAATGCAATTGATGAGAGTGCACTTAAGTCTATGGGCATAAAGGGAATACTTAAAAAGGCAAACAGCATCCAGGTAGTAGTAGGAACAAGAGCAGAATTGATTGCCGACGAAATGAAGAAATCCATAAAAATGTAATGGACTTGCGAACAGGGCGGCTTATGCCGCCTTGTTTTTAAAAAAGAGGAGGTGCTGCAGTGCGGATCAATGCTGATACTGAGAATATAGATAAGCTGTCAACAAAGGAAATGGTTAAGATTTTCAACAATGAAGATAAAAAAGTTGCAAATGTAGTCGAAGGCTGTCTCGAATCGGTTGCAGCTGCAGTAGACTTAATGGTGAGCACAGTGCAAAAGGGCGGAAGGGTATTATATATTGGAAGCGGTACAAGCGGTAAACTTGCTGTTATTGATGCTTCTGAATGCCCGCCTACCTTCGGTGTGGATGATAATATGATCATTGGTGTAATATCGGGTGGGGTAGAAGCGGTTGCCGGATGGAAAGAAGAAACAGAAGATGATTGCGAACTGGCAGCTAAAGATTTAAAGTCCAGAAATCTCAGCAGTTGTGATGTAATAGTCGGTGTAAGTGCCAGCGGTAACACGCCATATGTGCTATCAGGGTTAGAATACGCTTCACATATTGGCTGCAGTACGATCGGCATAAGCTGTTCAAGTACAGGAATGCTTAATAGGACGGCAGATATATGTATTGTTTCGGATGTAGGTTCGGAAGTTATTGAAGGTTCTACAAGGCTAAAGGCAGGAACGGCACAAAAAATGATACTGAATATGCTTTCTTCATGCACTATGGTCAAACTGGGCAAGACCTACGGAAATTTGATGGCAAATGTAAAACCTATAAACTTGAAGCTGAAAAGGCGTGCCATTGATATAATAATGTATGCAGCCGGATGTAAGGAAGAAGCAGCTCTGGAGGCTTTTGAAAGGGCAGAAGGCAATGCAAAGGCTGCAATCCTGATGTTGATTAATGATATTGGTGCCAAGTAAGCTTAAAAAACAATCAAAAATGAATGCTCATACAATGGGCAGTAAAGGGTGATTAAATGAAGGCAATAGTCAATGCTAATATAATTATGAAAAATAAAATTCTGAAAAACCATACATTATTATTTGACGAGAGAATTGTGGAAATAGCAGAAGACTATAAAATAAACGAATCCGAATTGGAAGAAGTTATTGATGCTAGCAATAGATACTTGTCACCGGGTTTTATAGACATTCATATCCATGGATGTATGGGAAACGACACTATGGATGATAATGGGAGCAGTATTTCCAATATTAGCAAAAGCATTGTATCTACAGGGGTGACCGCTTTCTTACCTACTACAATGACAATGAAATTCTCAATAATTGAGGAAACTATAGAAAGAATTAGGAAACTTATGAATAATGAACCTGGAGCTTCCATCCTTGGATGCCATCTGGAGGGTCCATTTATAAGTGATGAGTACAAGGGCGCACAGAATGGAAAATATATAATAAAACCTGATTTTAGCGGTATTGAAGGGTTTTCGGATGTGATGAAGATAATAACTATTGCACCGGAGGAAGAAGGTTCAGATGAGTTTATTGAAAGCTGCGTAAGACACGGTATAGTAGTCGCCATAGGGCATACAAAAGCAAATTATGAGCAGGCCATGAGGGCTATACAGAAGGGTGCAAGCCACATTACCCATACTTTTAATGCCATGACACCGCTTCACCATAGAAATCCAGGTGTCGTAGGTGCTGCTATGGACAGTTCTGCAAGCTGTGAGCTTATTGCGGACAACATACATGTAAATCCCGCTGTTCAGAGAATCCTTCTAAAGGTTAAAAAAATAGAGGGGATAATACTTGTAACTGACGCAATGAAGGCATGTCTCCTGGATGAAGGGGAGTATGACCTGGGTGGGCAGAGGGTATTGGTAAAGGGTGATGAGGCAAGGCTTCTTTCAGGTAGTCTGGCAGGCAGTGTTCTTACCTTGAATAAGGCTTTGAAGAACTTCATCAAAAATACCGGAGTGAGTCTGAATGAGGCTGTTAGGACTGTTACTGAGAATCCTGCAAGAATATTAAAAATAAGTGACACAAAAGGAAGTATCAGTATAGGTAAAGACGCTGATTTGACTTTGTTTGATGAGAATTTTAACATATACGCAACATATGTGAAGGGTAAAAAAGTTTATGAGAGGTTTGAGAGATGAGAATAGTAGTTGCTAAGGATTATGAAGAAATGAGCGGAAGAGCAGCCAAAATAGTGGCAGGGCAGATATTTGTAAAGCCTAATAGCGTAATTGGTCTGGCAACAGGCAGTACGCCTCTTCTGATGTATAAGGAGCTTATTCGCATACACTTGGAGGATGGATTGGACTTTTCAGAAATAACAACCTTCAATTTGGATGAATACATAGGCTTATCAGCTGATAACATTAACAGCTATCATTACTACATGTTCGACAACCTTTTTAGGCATATCAATATCAAAAAGGAAAACATATTCATACCTAATGGTATGGCTTCAGATATTGAAAGGGAATGCAAGAGCTTTGAAGAAAACATCAGAGCAAAGGGTGGAATAGACCTGCAGGTGCTTGGAATAGGAAATAACGGGCACATAGGCTTTAATGAGCCTGATATCAAATTCGAGGCTACAACTCATGAGGTGAAGCTTGATGAGGAGACTATTCTCGCAAATGCCCGCTTTTTTGAAACTATTGATGAAGTACCGAAGCTCGCGATAAGTATGGGGATAAAGACAATAATGCATGCTCGGAAGGTGGTGCTGCTTGCAAATGGGTACGGCAAAGCTGAATCATTAAGTAAAGCATTGTATGGAGGAATAACACCGGAAATACCTGCATCCATACTTCAGCTGCACCAGGATGTTACCGTAGTAGTTGACGGGGAGTGCGCCAGTTTCTTAAAGAGATTGGGGGATGAGAGGATTGAGTGACAGGATACTTGATTTAAGACCAGCACAGTTGATAAAGCTTAATGGAAAAGAACTCATGGATAGCATCAGGGCTTCTGAGGGCAGGACTGTGGCTTGTGAGATTGTCTGCCCGGTGATGCCCTTGTTTTATGATGTGACAAATGCAGAGCTTGCAGCTGCCTTTGGCGCCGATTTGATAATCTTGAACTTATATGATGTGCTTGAGCCTTATATATTTGGGATAAAGCCTGAAGCCGGGGAAACAGCAGTTCAGAGGCTGAAAAGACTGGCAGGGCGCCCTGTTGGTGTGAATCTTGAACCTGTTGATGAAGGAAGGAACGTTGTAGGGGAAAGGGTATCTATCGGAGCGGGCAGGACAGCCACCCGGGAAAACGCAAGGCTTGCATATGAGCAGGGGGCTGCCTTGATAGTCCTAACAGGGAACCCCAAAACAGGGGTAACTAACGAAAGCATCTTAAAAGCTATAAGGATTATTAGAGAAGAATTATCTGACGGTATTGCGCTGGCAGCTGGAAAGATGCATGGAGCTGGTATCGGCTCGGAGATGGGAGAAAAAATCGTGTCCGAGAAGGACGTTGAGAGCTTCATAGATGCGGGCGCGGACATAATATTGGTGCCTGCGCCGGGTACAGTTCCCGGAGTAACCGTTGAATTTGTGAAGAGTATAGCAGACATTGCGCATAAAAGAGGTGCTATGCTTATGACCACAATCGGAACTTCGCAAGAAGGCGCAGATATCAATACAATAAGGAGCATTGCGTTGAACTGCAAAATGGCAGGAGCTGATATACACCACATTGGCGATGCCGGTTATACAGGGGTAGCAGTACCTGAAAATATTACGGCTTATTCAATTGCCGTAAGAGGTATAAGGCATACATATAGAAGAATGGCCATGAAAGAATAGGAGGAATTGAATTGCAGAAAGAAACGATAAGGGTAAACGGGAAGGACGGCCTTCATGCAAGGCCTGCTGCTGAGTTTGTCCAGCTGTGCAAGAATATAAAAAGCAATGTAAAACTTGAAAAAAATGGGGTCAGTGTATCGGGAAAGAGTATTATAGGCATTATGTCCCTAGGAATTTCCGGGGGAGATGAAGTAACGGTCGTTGCTGAAGGCGATGATGAAGTGGATGCAATTATACTAATAAAAGAGCTGCTAGATAAGGAGTAATTAGATGTTTGATTATTTTAAGAAGAAAGATGACACACTTATCCTATACAGGCCGGTGGAAGGAAAAGTAATCGATATCAGCGAGGCAGAGGATAATATGTTCGCTGATAAGATGATGGGAGATGGGGTTGCAATTGAGCCGGAGAGCAATGACATCTTTTCGCCTTGCGACGGTAAAATACTGCTTGTGCCAAAAACCCTCCATGCTGTTGCGTTATTATCCTCCAACGGAGTTGAAATACTGATACATATTGGTATTGATACAGTCGAACTGAAGGGGCAGGGCTTTACAAGCCATGTGAGTGCAGGGGATATGGTTAAAAGGGGAGACAAGCTTATAAGCTTTGACAGGGAATATATAATGAGGGAAGGCAAACCTCTCACAACTCCTATTGTCATAACCAATGGGGATGATAAAAACATAGAGATTAAGAAAATCTTTGGAGACAACACGGATATAATCATGGAGCTTAAGATAAAAGGTTGATTATTAGGGAGAGAGAATTATGAAAAAGGGTTTGGCTGTATCTCCGGGTATTGGAATTGGCAGAGCGTATATCATCAGAGAACCTGAAATTACAATAGATAAGGGTATCATAAGCCAAGAACAGGTTCAAGGAGAGCTTGACAGGCTGTCAAGGGCATTGGATTGCTCCAGGAATCAAGTGGATGCAATATATCAAAGTGCTGTAAACCGAGGTGAAAAGGCGAAGGCAGAAGTCCTCGAAGCACATGTGCTTATGCTGGATGATCCGATGCTTGTTGAGCAGGCAATAGAGAAGATCAGAACTTTCAAGTTAAAGTCAGAATATGCCTTTTCACTTGTTATTGACGAGCAGATAGAGATATTCAAGAGCATAGAAGACCCATATATAAGAGAAAGAATAAATGATGTAAGGGATATCGGTTCAAGGGTTGTGAAAAACCTGACCGGAGTCATTATAAAGGATATTGCATCCATAAATGAAGAAGTAATACTGGTAGGTAAAGAGATTACTCCTTCTCAGATGGCAGCTGCAGATTCAAGGTTTGTCAAGGGAATAGCCAGTGAAGTAGGGGGAGCGACCTCGCATACTGCGATACTGGCACGAAGCGGAGGTATTCCAGCAGTCATGGGGGTGCAGGATATAGCAGAGCTTGTAGAAGATGGACAGCAGATAGCAGTGGATGGTACATTGGGTGCAGTTGAGCTGGAATTGAATGAGGAAAAGCTTTTACTGCTGCGTGAAAAAATGCTCAGGGCTCAAAAAATTGAAGAAGAACTAAGCAGGATAAAGGACTTGCCGGCAGTAACCAAAGATGGACATGCTGTAAGACTGGAATGCAATATTGAAGGGACTGCGGGTATAAAGAAGGCTTTGGAGGCAGGGGCAGAAGGAATAGGCCTCTTCCGCACAGAGTTTTTATTTATGGACAGAAGTAAAATGCCTAATGAGGAAGAACAATTCAGGGTATATAGGGAAGTCGCTTCGGATATGGGAGGAAGGCCTGTAATTATTAGAACTCTCGATATTGGTGGAGATAAAGAGATAGAATATCTGAAGCTGCCAGCGGAAGCAAATCCTTTTCTTGGCTTCAGAGCTATAAGGTTATGCTTTGAAAGGATTGAGATGTTTAGGGCGCAGCTTCGGGCAATACTCAGGGCAAGCGTATACGGTAAGGTTAAGATAATGTATCCCATGATAGCCACAGTGGACGAATTGAGAAGAGCCAATAATATATTGAACGAGTTAAAACGGGAACTGGAGTCAGAAAATAAAGACTTTGACAAGGGTATTGAAGTGGGAGTAATGATAGAAATCCCGGCTGCAGCAGTTATTGCTGATGTGCTGGCAAAAGAGACGGATTTTTTCAGCATAGGCACTAATGACTTGACACAGTATACGTTGGCAGTAGATAGGACAAATGAGAAGGTAAGCTATTTATATAATAATTTTGATCCCTCAGTGATACGTTTGATCAGCACAGTGATAAAGGCAGGACATGAAAAGGGAAGGCCTGTGGGTATGTGCGGCGAGCTTGCCGGCAATCCGACAGCTGCATTGCTGCTATTGGGACTTGGTCTGGATGAATTCAGCATGAGTCCGACCATGGTGCTTAAGATTAAGAAGATAATAAATACAGTTGACATGAATAGTGCAAGGGAGGCTTCAAAAGCAGTGCTGGCTATGGAAAGTGCACTTCAAATAGAAGAATACCTGGCTGAGAAAAACAAAGAGCTGGGCTTGGAGTATCTAATAGGCATATAAGAGCAGCAGATATAGATAATTTATGGTATTATAGAGATAATGGAGTACACCGTTATCTCTATAATACATTTTGCAGGATAGGAAGGATAAAGGAAGTTGAATAGTACAACAAAAGCTATAATATCCTTGGCAGTGAATTGCTTGCTTCTTATAATTGCATTATTTTCATTTAAATGGTTAGAAGCCCCACCCACAATAAAGGTGATTTTGCAATATATAGCCTATGTTTTTTTTACTATGGGCATTTTTTTTGGATGGTGGTTCAACCGAAGCAGAGTTTTCTTCTGCTCCCTGACGCTTATGCTGAGCCAGATGATTCTGATGCATTATTTACCATATGGAATGGATGCAAAGGATTATTATCCCACGGTATTAACTATAGTATCTGTGTATATACCCCTTAATATTTTGGTTTTCTCAGTACAAAGGGAAAGAGGAATAGTATCAGCTTGGGGAAGAATGAGATTCTTGTTTATAACCATAGAATTACTTGTAGGAGCATGGATAGTATGGTATAACGATACAGATTTGCTTCAGCTTTTCAATTTAAAGCTGTTTCCAATGGATATCAAGCTTCTGCCTGGTTTTTCACATGTGTCACTTTTATTGTTCTTTGCTGCATTGGCCTATCTTTTTATCAGACAGGCTGTGACTGGAAAGGCTTTTGATGCGCCCTTTATGGGTATAACGATATTTTCTTTCGCTGCTTTGGCATCAAGCAAGGATGTACAATCAGCAGCTGTAATGTTTGCATTATCAGGACTATTGCTGGTAGCAGTGGTTATTCAGGCGTCCTACAGCATGGCTTACCTGGACGAGCTTACTGGATTGCCTTCCAGACGAGCACTGAAAGAAGAAATGCTGAAGCTTGGGGGCAAATACGCTATAGCAATGCTGGATATAGACCATTTCAAGAAGTTCAATGACACCCATGGACATGATGTGGGAGATGATGTGCTGAAGCTCGTTGCAGCCTGCATCAAAGGCATAGGAGGCGGGGGCAGGGCTTTCAGGTATGGGGGGGAAGAGTTCACAATGCTTTTCCCGGGCAAGACCACTGAGGAAGCAATACCCTATCTTGAAGAGCTTAGAGAGCATATTGCCAAGAGAGGCTTTACAAAAAGAAGTAAAAGCCGGCCTAAGAAAAAGCCTTTGGAAATAAAGTCAAATGCGGGAGGACATAGGAAGCTGTATTTGACAGTGAGTATTGGAGCTGCGGAAAGAAATGAGAAATACAGAACTGCTGAGGAGGTTATCACCGCAGCGGACAGCGCATTGTACCGAGCAAAAGCAAAGGGAAGAAATTGTGTATGTAAGTAACCGAAGTCTATTGACTTCGGTTATTATTTTATCTTCCTGGCCTTATAAACATCTGAGTCCAGTAATAACTTCCGTTGCTGCTCTTTGCACATCCTACTCCGATTTCGGTATAGGCTGTACTGAGGATATTGCTTCTGTGACCGGGAGAATTCATCCATGCAGTCACAACCTCCTGAGGTGTCCTCTGTCCCATTGCTATGTTTTCACCGCCTGCTGCCATACTAATTCCAAAGGACTCAATCATGTCAAACGGCGAGCCGTAGGTCGGAGATTGGTGAGCAAAATAATTCTTGTTTATCATATCTTGTGATTTGTACCTTGCACACCTGGAAAGCTGCCAATTGGCCTTAAGGGCTCCGAGACCTTTCTTGGAGCGTTCAATATTTGTTAAGCGAATAACCTCATTTTCCATAGAGTTTATAGCAGTCGTGGTTGGTATCGTGAGCTTCTGCCCTGGGTAAATCATTGATGGATTTTTTACCTGAGGGTTTTTTGAAATTATCTCGCTTATTCCTACCTGATACTTCTGTGCTATTTTCCACATGGTGTCGCCAGAACGTATTGTGTAGGTTGTATCAGCAAAAATTTGCATTGTTGACATCGTAAAGCATAGCACCACTAAAAATGCTATTAATTTCTTTTTCATTTTATCACCTCGTATATATTTTTGATAAATGCTGTATTTTTATGACTGATAGTTTATGTAACATTTGAGCAAACAGCTTATTCTAAGAAAAACATTACCAGGTACATGTTAAGCTTTTGTTGAAATTAATAGGAATATGGAGATTAAAACAAGTTGAGAAAAATAATTCAGGTTGTTATAATATAGACAAGCCTTACGACTGTTGTAGAGTGCATCTCTTATTTGTTGATTTTTGTGCCTTACATCTACTTTTCTGAAATTTTTTATATACTTATTAAAAAATTTTGAATATTCGTATAGTGCAAAAACTAGAAGTATATGTTAAAATAGTTTTAGGGCTTGTGAGGGAATCGGTGGCTTATTGTGAAGTTTGCTAACTGAAAGTAAGTACTGTTTTCTCAAATCATTAGTTTTACGCAATTTTATTCAATCCAATCTTAAATTTAAAGGAGGTCTTTTATGCAAGCGTTTCATGATTTTATTATTTTCCTAAACGGTTACCTTTGGGGGCCGCCAATGTTGATTCTTCTTTTCGGAACTCACGTGTTCCTCACTTTCAGGTTGGGATTTATTCAAAAGTATACTGGTTTGGCAATAAAACTTTCAGTTAGCAAAGATACAGCAGGTGAAGGAGACGTAAGCCAGTTTGGTGCACTTACTACAGCCCTCGCAGCTACAATAGGTACTGGTAATATCGTAGGGGTTGCTACAGCTGTTGCTCTTGGTGGTCCTGGTGCTGTTCTCTGGTGCTGGCTCACAGGCGTATTCGGCATAGCAACAAAGTACGGTGAAGCATTACTCTCAGTTAAATACAGAGTTAAGACTTCGGATGGCACTATGCTGGGTGGACCTATGTATGCTCTTGAAAACGGCCTCAAAATGAAATGGTTGGCAGTTCTCTTCTGCATATTCACAGGTATTGCTGCATTCGGTATAGGCAACATGGTTCAGGCAAACTCCATAGCCTCAATGGTTGTGGAAAACTTCGGAATTTCTCCTTATATATCAGGTGCAATAATGGCAATACTTACAGGAATTGTTATAATCGGCGGTGTTAAGTCCATAGCAAGCGTTTGCGAAAAGCTCGTTCCGTTTATGGCAATATTCTATGTATTAGGCTGTCTTGTAATACTTATAATAAATTCTGCTTATGTTGGTCAGGCATTTGCACTTATATTCTCAAATGCATTTTCACCTAGAGCTGCAGGCGGCGGTTTCATTGGTGCAAGTGTAATGATAGCTGCAAGATACGGTATCGCAAGAGGCTTGTTCTCAAATGAATCCGGTCTTGGTTCAGCTCCATTGGTAGCTGCAGCTGCAAAGACTGCAAACCCTGTAAGACAGGCACTTGTATCCTCAACAGGTACTTTCTGGGATACAGTAGTTGTTTGTGCTATGACAGGTCTTGTTCTAGTTAGCAGCATAGTTAGAAATCCTGCAGGATTAGAAGGTCTCAAGGGTTCAGCGCTTACAAGTGCTGCATTCGATCAGATTCCTGTTATTGGACCTATAGTTCTTACAGTTGGTCTTCTTACTTTCGTTTTCTCAACTATACTCGGTTGGTCATACTATGGTGAGAGAGCAGTTGAGTATCTCTTCGGCAAGAAGATAATAATGCCATACAGATTACTTTGGGTAATAGGCGTATTTGTTGGATCAGTAATGTCTCTTCCTCTCGTATGGGACCTTGCAGATGCTATGAACGCTATGATGGCAATACCTAACTTGGTTTCATTGCTTCTCTTGAGTGGAGTAATAGCTTCTGAAACTAGGAAATACCTTGTTGATGGAAGCATTGACGATGTAGACAATACTCCAATACCAACTATAAAGTAAATACTAGATTAATATAGTTAACAGTAACCTGGCGGTTGTTTAAAAGCAGCTGCCAGGTTATTTTTATGTGTGCTATTGAAATATTATTTCAAAATATACATTATTATATTGAAATATAATTTCATTAATAGTATAATAGCAATATACATATATAGGGTATAAATCATAAATTTTGCAATGGAGTGATGTTGATGAAAGTAGATTTGGATAAGCTGATAACAGAAAGCAGGAATAATAATACTGTTGATATTGACAGTGTGTCAACCGTAGAAATGCTAAGAATGATAAATAATGAAGACAAGATTGTAGCATATGCGGTAGAAAAGGAATTGGAGAGAATTGCAGAAGCGGTAGACATAATTCATGAGAGACTGTCAAAAGGCGGCAGATTAATATATATAGGTGCCGGTACCAGCGGAAGGTTGGGTATTGTTGACGCATCCGAGTGCCCTCCCACATTCGGCACTGATCCTGAATTGGTACAAGGGATAATTGCTGGTGGAAGAAACGCGGTATTTAAGTCCGTCGAAGGGGCGGAGGATAATAATAATGAGGGAATAGCAGACGTAAAATCTGTCGGGCTGTGTGAGAAGGATGTACTGGTGGGACTTGCTGCAAGTGGGAGAACACCGTATGTAATAGGAGCTCTGGAATATGCTAATGAAATAAGTGCAGCAACTGTTGCTGTAACCTGTAATCCTAACTCGGAAATGGCTCAGGTAGCACAAATATCCATAGCGCCTGTTGTGGGTCCTGAGGCAATAACAGGATCAACAAGAATGAAGGCAGGAACGGCACAAAAGCTTGTACTTAATATGCTTACTACGGGGGTTATGGTTAAGCTGGGTAAGGTTTATGAAAACCTTATGGTGGATGTTAAAGCGAGCAATATAAAATTGACTGAAAGAGCTAAGAAAATAGTAAGCCAGTGCGCGGGAGTTGAAGAAGCCGCCGCAAAGAAGGCTTTGGAAGAGACTGACTATGATGTAAAACTTGCCATTTTCATGATAAAGTCCGGTCTATCGAAGGAGGATGCCAGAAAAGAACTGGATGAGAATAAGGGATTTATAAAAAAGGCTCTTCAAAATTATTTATAAGGGGGAATTATACGTGGGCGACAAAATAAGAACCATGGCTGAAGGAATCATTGAAAACTGTGGAGGAAAAGAAAACATACAATCAGCTGTGAACTGTATGACCAGAGTTAGAATGACATTCAGGGATTCAGACAAAGTCAACGAAGCTGCCCTTAAAAATGTACAGGGTGTTATGGGGATTGTAAAGGCGGATGAGCAATTACAGATTATCGTAGGACCCAGTGTAGCTACTAAGGTGGCTGAAGAAATGAGAAAGATTTTGGGTCTCAGTGATGACAAGACGTCTTTTGGAGAGGCTGATAAGGTTAAGAAGGAAATGAAGAGCAAGTATGGCACACCGGCGAACGATATTCTAAAGAAAGTATCGAATATATTTATTCCGTTGATTCCTGCTTTTATTGGTTGTGGTTTGATACAAGGCATTAATAATTTGATAAAGACATTCAAATGGATTGAGCCAGGCACATTAACTTCACTTCTGACAGTTTTTGGCGGTGCTGTTTTTGCATACATGCTGATTATGGTTGGTATGAATGCTGCTAAAGAGTTTGGAGGCTCACCAGCTTTGGGTGGAGTTATGGCAGGTATTCTGATGACTCCGGGACTTGCGGATATAAAATTGTTCGGCAAAGCATTGGTTCCTGGACGAGGCGGAGTAATTGCAGTACTTCTTGTAGTTCTGTTTACAGCATTTGTAGAAAAAAGAGTTAGGAAAGTAGTGCATGAATCAGTAGAACTGATTGTGACCCCACTGTTAACAGTACTTATTTCCGGCTTCGTAGCAATAATAGTTTTACAGCCACTTGGCGGCGCTATATCCGACGGCATAGGAGCTGTAGTTACAAATGCTATACAAACTGGAGGAGCGCTCGTAGGTGCAATTCTTGCAGGAACATTCCTGCCATTGGTTATGACAGGTCTGCATCAGGGACTTACTCCTATTCATGCTGATCTGCTCACAAAATTTGGTGAGAATGCGCTGCTTCCTATCCTGGCAATGGCAGGCGCAGGGCAAGTAGGTGCAGCTATTGCTGTATATGTAAAAACAAAGAACAAGAAGCTTAAGAAGACGATTGCAAGTGCACTTCCAGTAGGAATACTTGGAATTGGAGAGCCTCTGATTTATGGTGTCACACTGCCTCTAGGCAAGCCTTTCCTGGGTGCATGTCTGGGTGCCGCCTTTGGTGGTGCTTCAAATGCAGTATTTCATGTAGCTTCAATCAGCATGGGCTTGTCGGGATTACCACTGGCAGCATTGATAAAATCGGATAAAATTGCCTTTTATTTAATGGGAGTAATCATATCCTATATTGCAGGGTTTGTTGTTACATACTTGCTCGGCTTTAATGACCCTGTAGACGAAGAACAGGATTACAAGAGCACAGCAGGAGCACGCAGCACTACAATGTAACGAAAGGAGATAGACATGGTTGGCATATCACTGTATACGGGTATGGGTTACAGCCTTGCTGATAATCTGGAATACCTTGAAAAAGCATCTGAGTTGGGGATAAAGGAAGTCTTTACGTCTTTGCATATTCCGGAAGCTGACAGCAATGTGTACAACGAAGCAGAGGAAATACTGCTGAAGGCCAAACAGCTGGGGATGATGGTAACGGCGGATATTTCCAAACACTATATAGATAAGACCGATATAAAGAAATACAATCTATATGCCCTTAGGCTTGACTTCGGATTTAGTGTTAAAGAAATAGCTGGACTATCCAGGGAGCTGCCCTTCAGGATACAGTTGAATGCAAGTACCGTATCAGATAAGTATCTGGACGAGTTAATACAAAATGGTGCTTCTATTGCTAATATGGAGGTATGTCATAACTATTACCCGAGAAATAATACAGGTATGGCTTACGGACTCTTTATGGAGAGAAACCGGTGCTTTATGAAACATGGAATGAAGATAGCCGCATTCATACCTCTGCAACATCAAAGAAGAGGCCCTCTGCATGAGGGCCTTCCGACGTTGGAATGCCACAGGGCTATAAGACCCGTTATTTCGGCACAGCACTTACTGCATTCCGGAATAGATACTGTATATACGGGAGATGCATTTGCTTCAGAGGAAGAGCTTAAGAGTATATCGGGAATAAAGAAAGATGTCTATTCGATACCTATAAGGTTATTCGGACCAAGTGAAGGGGAAATGCAGGTACTGTCTGGGGTGCATACAAATCGTATGGATCCGGGAGAATATGTAATACGTTCCCAGGAGGCAAGGCTGAAGAAGCATGAGAAGATATTGCAGCATAATACAGCACAAAGAAAAAGATACAGTGTTACTATAGATAATGAAGGATATTTAAGATACGAGGGAGAATTACAGATATTAAAAAGAGAGCTGCAATCTGATGACAGGGTTAATGTGGCAGGAGATGCCTCTGAGGCAGAACTGCTTATAGAAATGATAAAGCCGGGAGAGGCCTTTGAGTTCATTTTGTCTGATTAATCAAATTGTTTGCCATCAGTATCGGGAGGTATCGTGATTGAGCTGTATTCTAAGGATAAGAGAAATCTTTGAAGAATTGACACCGGCGGAAAAGAAGCTGGCAAGCTATGTCCTGGAGCATGGAGACCAGGTGGTGAGTCTTGCTGCTTCTGATTTTGCAGAGCTTTGTGAGACTAGCCCTGCCAGTGTTATTCGCTTTGTTAAAAAGCTGGGCTTTGAAGGGCTTCAGGATTTCAAGATGGACATAGTGAAAGGGCTGGCATTAAAGCTGAATAATCAGGAAAACGTATATGAAGCTGTTACTATTCATGACTCTACGATGGAGATAGTTAATAAGATTGCAAGGGGAAATATTAAAGCTATTGAGGATACTATAGGAGTACTGGATGAAGAATCTGTATCTGAGGCTATAAAGGCACTTATAGAAGCAAATCATATCAATATATACGGGGTAGGAGCCTCGGGACTGGTAGCACAGGATTTGCAATATAAGCTAATGAGAATAAGCAAATCAGTAAGTATGTACATGGACAGCCATACTCAGCTTTCCTCTTCAATACATATGAAAAAAGGGGATGTTGCAATAGGCATATCCCACAGCGGCAGGACGCTGGAGGTTTATAAGTCCTTGGAAAGGTCAAAGCAGAGGGGCGCGACGACAATTTCCATTACCAAATATGGAAGCTCTCCTATTAGCGAAATTGCCGATATCAAGCTGTACACTGCAAGTGTTGAAAAACATCTTAGGACGGGGGCTATTGCTTCAAGAATTGCACAGCTTACAGTGGTTGATATCATATTCATAGGTGTAGCAAGAAACAATTACAGCGATATTGCAAAGTTTATTCAAGATACCAGGGATATGGTAGAGGATTTGAAAATATAATCATCAATAAATGACATAATAGTATTTCATATGTACTATTATGTCATTTTTTTTAATTTATAGGCAAAATACTCCAAATAACCTCAATATATTAAACTAGGTCTTTGTAGCTTTGAGTATTGATTATTTGCGACCTTTTGTATAAAATATAATAGACAAGCTGGTAAAAATATGTAGACATGGAATTATATTTGAAGATGGGGTGATGTTTTGGAGATTTTGTTAAAAGCCGTGAACAATCTGGGTTATACTGCATATTCCATAATATGTGCAATAGCAATCATATTTATGGTTTCCTTCTTTACCATGCTTCGGATAAGAGGAAAATACCGCAGGCTGCAGAAGGATCTCAAGGCGGCTGCTGTCAAAAAGGACGGCAAGTTCAAAAGTCAAGTGCTGAGTGCTATCGTAGAGGACTATCGGACGATTTCGATGGCCGCCAAAGGCCAAGTAAATACGCAGGCGATAGTGGAGAAAAACTTTAGCATCAGGCTAAAGGGGCTGGGGCTTGGAGAAAGGTTCGTGAAGAATTCAGTTTCACTAATGGTGGTGCTGGGTTTGTTAGGGACCTTCTACGGGTTGACACTGTCTGTGGGGAAGCTGGTTGAGCTTCTAAGCGCCAGTGGAAACAGCGAACTGCTTGTCGGTATGGACTCGATTATCACAGGACTTATTTCCTCTGTAAAGGGGATGGCGGTAGCCTTTTCAACAAGCCTGGCAGGGGTTGGAGGCTCTATTGTAATAACTGTTGTGGGAATTATATTCAATATAGAGGAAGCAAGACAGGGCCTTATGGTCCAGCTTGAGGATTATCTTGATAATGTAGTAGAGCAGGAGCTTCTCCAATACAAGGAATCTGAGCTGAGCAGGATAAGTATGGCAATAATAACCTCTTTTGATGGCTTCAGCGGAAGGGTGGAGGATGTGCTTCGAGGTACGGTGGTGGATTTTTCGGACAAGCTTGCAAAGGCAAGCGAAAACATAGAGAGATCCTCCAAATGTCTGGAAGGAACAATTATGAAATTTGAAGATGCTCTTGCTGTATTCAATAACAACACAAGAGATTTTGGCGAGTTTAACTATAATCTGAGAGGAAATATTGAGAGAATGGACGTAGGCTTCTTGAACCTTAGGGAGTGCCTTGTAGAGACTGCCAGGATAATAAGCTCCAATCAAAGGGTCATGAGCAGTTTTTCGGATACAGTGCAGCAAGCGGCAGCAGCTTATAGCAATGAAAAGGGTATTGGAGCTGGGAGGTAGCCTATGAAAGGGAGAAGGAGATATTTTGGGGAAGGAGCAGAAGCTCAGGACTTCTGGCCTTCTTTTACAGATGTAATGTCTACATTGGCTTTGATACTGTTCTTCCTGATGCTTCTGGCATACGTTCAAAATATAATATATGGCAATAACCTGGAGCATGCAAAGCAGCAGCTGGAGATAGCAAGAGCAGATATAAGCAGTTCGGAAAGAGAGCTTAAGCTTATCAGGATGGAGATAGATAAGACCGCGGCAGCACTGACATTATCCGAGCAGGAGGTTCTGAACCAGAAGACAATTATTGCAATGAGCAATGAAGAGCTTGAAAGCCTTAGGGTCAGGCTTCAAAGCATTGCTTTTCTCAGGCTGGACATATTGGAGAAGGTAAAAGATTCTGTAGAAGAAGAACTGGGGAAGTACAATGAAAAAGGGCAGCAGCTTGTATCTATTGGAGATAATGCAAATATAATAATCAATGAGAGCATGGTTTTTGCTTATAATTCGTATGAGCTGAAGCCGGAAGCTAAGGAGCTGCTGATGCAGCTGTCCAAAGCCTTTGAAAGGGTGCTGGAAAACACTGAAGTAAGGGAAAGCATAGATGCCATAAGCATTGATGGACACGCGGACAGCTTGGGGAATGCGGATTATAACAGGGAATTATCTACAAGAAGGGCTACAGAAGTAGTGAACTTCATGTTCAGTGTAAATCCCAACCTGGAGAACAAGTATGGGGAATACTTCGCAGCCAATGGATTTTCTGAATTCCGCCCCATAAGCACAGGCAGCGATGAGAAAAGCAGAGCGCTTAATAGGCGCATAGAGATTTCAATCATTGTTAAGGACTCGAATATACAAAAGGTAATTGAGAAGTATCTCAATGAAACCAAGGGAATGCTCGAAAGCAGATAAAATAGAAAACGGCTTAAGCCGTTTTCTATTTTTATGAGTATTACATTTTTTCTGCACTAAACCATTTTACTGTACCTGTCTTCATTAATACCCTCATATACTGCTGCTGAGATGCTTCAGCGCATTTCTTACGTAATCGGCGGGAATATTATCATATATTTCTGCCGAGCCTAAAGCTTTCGGGAGCACAAATCTAATGCGTCCTTTTTCTACCTTTTTATCGTTATTCATCAAATAGAGGACTTTATCAATATCCATGCCGGGGAAGCAAGTCGGAAGTCCGGCTTTTGCAAGAAGCTCACTCTGCCTGGTCCGGTGATCTTCCTTCATTAAGCCCATGCTGACAGCAATATATGCAGCACCTTCCATTCCCAGAGAGACTGCCTCGCCATGACGGAATTCAGTATATTCCGTTGCAGCTTCGATGGCATGACCTATGGTATGGCCATAGTTCAAGAGCATTCTGATCCCAGTATCCTTTTCGTCCAACTGTACGACTGAAGCTTTTGTTTTGCAGCAGTTTTGGATTATATGAGACAAGAACTTCGAATCCAACTTCAGAATATCAGCAATATTGTTCTCAAGGTATTCAAAAAACTCATAGTCACCAATGACTCCGTATTTTATCACCTCTGCCAGACCGCTCCTAAGCTCTCTGGGGGAGAGGGTGACGAGGGTGGAGGTATCTGCGATAACCATCCTGGGCTGATAAAAGCTGCCAATTAGGTTTTTGCTTTCCCTGTGGTTTATAGCAGTCTTGCCGCCTATGCTGCTGTCTGTCTGAGAGAGCAAGGTGGTAGGGATTTGGATGTATGGTATGCCCCTCATATAGGTAGCAGCTGCAAAGCCCGTCATATCTCCGATTACTCCGCCTCCAAACCCAATCATAAGACTGTCTCTGGTAAGCTTCATCTCAACAGCTTTGTCATATATCTTTGCAAGGCTGTCTATATTCTTGTATTCTTCTCCGTCAGGGATAAGGCACCAGTCCAAAGTGTAATAGGCTTCAAGGGCTGCCTGAAGCTTGCTGCCCCAAAGCTCATATATAGTCGGGTTTGAGACTATCAATACCTTTCCCGCGGGATAAAAAGTACCTATGTATTTATGAAGGTCTTCGATCAAGTGGCTGCCGGAAACAACCTCACATGAAGCATTGTCAAATTCCATTGAGAAGCTTGAACCTTGCTTTTCTGAGCTTACGAAGGCTTTTATCCTTACAGCAGCATCTTCAGGGCTCATATAAGACGTATCAATGGATAAATCCCCATTATATAAACCCTTCCGATTATCCAAAATTCTATTGATTGCCTGGCAAGGATCCTCTACATCCAATAGAGGACGTTTGCCGGTCTTCCCGACTCTCTCAAGTATTACTTCAGGCTTTGCTTTAAGGCAGATGATTTTGCCGTTTCTTCTGAGCGCCTCCATATTCAGAGGAGAAAGCACCACGCCTCCGCCTGTTGATATGACACACTTGCAGCGATTTGACACATCTGATATGACTTGGCTCTCCAACTCTCTGAAGTAGCTCTCTCCATGCTGGCTGAATATTTCCTTTATTTGCTGCCCTTCTTTTTTCTCGATTTCAGTATCAACGTCAATAAACTCATAGCCCAAAAGTTGGGCCAGAACTCGTCCGATTGTACTCTTCCCGGTGCCCATGAAGCCTATTAAAACAATATTACTCATATCATCACCTCGGTAATTCGTGTTTTTTGTATTATATCACATAATATGGCAGAAAGGTGTGTTTCTCTAAGAGATAATGAAAAAAGCTGCTTACGCAGCCTTTTTCATTATCTCTCGCCGAGCTTTTCAGGTTCACCATAATCTACTCCATCAGTATCAACAGTAACCTTTTTCATCCTCTGATCCTCAAGGGGTTTGTCGGAGTGGTTCCTTTTCACTGCTACTATTTTATCAGCAGTCTCGATACCTTCTGTGACCTTGCCAAAAGCAGCATACTGGCCATCCAGATGTGGTGAATTGGCTACCATTATAAAAAACTGCGAGCCCGCTGAATCGGGTGATGACGACCTAGCCATTGATATTACGCCCTTCTCATGCTTGAGATTATTTGCAAAACCATTAGACTTAAACTCGCCTTTTATGCCGTAGCCAGGACCGCCCGTACCTTGACCCTGAGGATCTCCTCCCTGTATCATAAAACCGGGAATAACCCTGTGGAATATTACTCCATCATAAAAACCTTTGTTTGCAAGAGATATAAAGTTCTTTACGGTATTGGGAGCGATATCCGGGTAAAGCTCCATCTTCATTACATCTCCATTTTCCATTTCTATAGTTGCCAAGGGGTTGCTGCTCATGTCAAATCATCCTTTCTGTATGTACTCAATAGTTATTATAACAGATTTACTTAAGTTTATTAACATATTCCTTCATTGATTCAAGAGGCAGCGGCCCCACTATACTATCATCAAGGAAGCCATTAGTGTCTATGAAATATGTTGTGGGTATATTTGATACTTGATATAATTGAGAAACCTCTCCCTTGACATCCAACAATATTGGGAAATTGTATTTATTCTTTGCTATGAAGTCCTGTACGGTTTTTTTATCTTCCGCAATATTGACTGCCAGTATTACAAGGTCGCTGTCCTTGGTTTCCTGATAAAGCTTTTCAATATCAGGCATTTCTGCTTTGCAGGGAGGGCACCAGGTAGCCCAGAAATTAAGGTAGACCTTTTTGCCTTTGAGTTGACTCAGTGTTATCTTATTGCCATTTAAGTCCTCCAGTGTAAAATCGTAGTCTGCCATCAGATTGATTTCTTCCTTGGACTGCGGACCTTCTGATTGGCTGCTGTCAGCAGGGGTGGGGCTTGGAGCCGGAACTGCCTGCTGGGGAGGGGCTTTTCCAATGCTGGATTTGGCATTGTAGTTATTGGTGGTATAAACAGCTACAATCACAAGGATGATAGCTGCTGTCCATATGATAATGCTTTTTTTCATAGCTTGCGCTCCTATCTATTCGAAATTTTAATCTATAAGTTAATGAAACTAAAATATCGGCTTAATACTGAAACCTTATTGGTAAATATGATAATGCCCATAATAATAAGCAGAATTCCACTAGCTATGGAAATGGTATTCAGGTGCCTGGATATTTTTTTGAAGTATCCGCTGAAGCTCCCAATTGCATAGGCAGTAAGTACAAACGGTATCGCCAGACCTAAAGAATATGCGGTTAACAGTATTATTCCCATGCTTATTGTCTCCATGCTGCCTGCATATATGAGTATTGATGCCAGGATTGGGCCTACGCAGGGAGTCCAGCCTGCCGCAAATGCTACGCCTACGAATACAGAGCTTATGTTTTTACTCAGCTTTTCGAAGGGAACGAGTCTCTTTTCGTAGTATAAGGTCTTTATCTTGAAAATCCCGGTAATGTGTATGCCAAATAGTACTATGAGAGCACCGCCGATTTTTCTGAATACATCCATGTTGCCTTTTAAAAGCTTCCCTATAGAGGTTATTGAGGCACCCATTGCTATGAACACCAGGGAAAAACCCAGAACAAACCCCAAGGACTTATATAGTGTATGCAGCCTAGCCTTGCCTGAACTTAGCTCAGCCACGGTAGAGCCTGTCAAATAGGTTATATATGCAGGTACCAGAGGCAGCACACAGGGGGAAAGAAAAGAAAGCAGACCTGCTGAAAATGCCAGCAACAACGACGTGTTATTCAAGTATCTCACCTGCCTTAATTAAATTCTGTTAGGTTAATATGTACCCCCCACCGGTATACACTCATAATATTATATCACGAATGTGAAGGTTTTATGAAGAGTTGGAAAAATATTGTTTTGTTGTAAAAAAGCTTGACATTAAAAAGTATATGCAGTACTATGAATAAAACATATAAACAGATTTTAAGTAATGGGTAACAAATTAAAAGATATAAACGATGATCAGGACGAGTAAATCCGATTCGGTCAGTAGAGATGGGGGGTCACCGGCTGAAAGCTTCCCTTGGCATGAAGGATTGAAAACCACCTGGGAGTTTGCTTCTGAAAGCTGATCTTATATAGAGCAGGCTAGTAGGAATCGACGTTCGCCGCGTTAAGGCTTTGAGTGGGTTTTATATGCCAGTTTGGGTGGAACCGCGGGAGAAATATGCTCTCGTCCCTTTTAGGGACGGGAGCTTTTTGTATTTAAAAGAATATTTAGTATAAAATGATGATCAGGACGAGTAAATCCGATTCGGTCAACAGAGATGGGAAGTCACCGGCTGAAAGCTTCCCTTGGCATGAAGGATTGAAAACCACCTGGGAGTTTGCTTCTGAAAGCTGATCTTATATAGAGCAGGCTAGTAGGAATCAACGTTCGCCGCGTTAAGGCTTTGAGTGGGTTTTATAAGCCAGCTTGGGTGGAACCGCGGGAGAAATATGCTCTCGTCCCTTTTAGGGACGGGAGTTTTTTGCATTTAAAAAGGAGGTATTATTATGATTTACAGAAGCACCAGAGGGAGTGAAGAGACAGTTTCAGCAAGTGAAGCGATATTGAAGGGGATAGCTGTTGACGGGGGGCTGTATGTACCGGAGCAGCTTCCGAGTATAGATGATCCGCTACATGTTTTGGCAGAAATGAGCTATAAGCAGCTGGCTTGCCTGATTATGGGGAAATACCTTACGGATTTTGAACCTGAAGAGCTTCAAGTATGTGCTGACAGAGCATATGGATGCAAGTTTGACACTCCGCATGTGGCACCATTGGTAGAAAAAGCCGGGGTGCATTTTCTGGAGCTGCACCATGGACCTACACTTGCTTTCAAGGATCTGGCACTTACCATCCTTCCGCATTTGATGAAGGCAGCATTGGAAAAGCATAACCCGGGAAAGGAGGTAGTAATTCTTACAGCTACCTCAGGGGATACAGGCAAGGCTGCACTTGAGGGCTTTGCAAATGTGGAGGGTACAAAGGTAATAGTATTTTTCCCGGAAGATGGTGTAAGTGATATTCAAAAACTACAGATGCTGACCCAAGAGGGTAGTAATACTTTCGTTGCAGGCATTGACGGGAATTTTGACGATGCGCAAAGCGGGGTAAAGGAAATATTAAACGACCGTATGTTTAAAGAAAGACTCGGCAGCAGTAATTATATGCTTTCCTCAGCAAACTCCATTAATATGGGTAGGTTGATTCCTCAGATAGTATATTATTTCTATGCTTATCTGACCCTTGTCAGGGAAAGAAAAATCAAGGCGGGTGAAGCAGTTAATACAGTTGTTCCTACAGGTAACTTTGGGAATATCCTTGCGGCCTATTATGCCAGGAAAATGGGTCTGCCGTTAAATAAGCTTATATGTGCTTCTAATGAAAACAATGTACTCTACCACTTTCTGCAAAGCGGTATTTATGATAGCAGGCGGGAGCTTAAGCTAACCAGCTCTCCATCTATGGACATACTTATATCCAGTAATCTGGAAAGGTTATTGTACGAGATAAGTGGAAGGGACAGTAGTATGATCAATATGCTTATGTCTAAGTTGGTTTCGGAAAGAAAATATGAGATTACAGAAGATATGAAGAAGGGGCTGGCGGAGTTTTATGGAGGTTATGCATCAGAATTAGAAACCTCAGACAGCATAAGAAGAGTTTTCGAGACTTCGGGCTATGTTATGGATACTCATACTGCTGTTGCCTATGCAGTGTATGAAGGGTATAAAAGGCAGACAAACGATAAGTCACAGGCTATTATAGTATCCACTGCAAGTCCCTTTAAGTTCGGCAGGACTGTGGGCAAAGCATTGGGCATCAATACTGACAAGCTTGATGATTTCAGTGTGATAAAGCGGCTTTCTGCATCGGCGCAAATAACTATACCAAAAGCAATTAAAGAACTGGAAACTAAAAGAATAATACATGGCACCCTTTGCAGAAAGCATGAGATGAAGCTTGCCATACAAAATTTTTTAAAGGTGTAGGTGATATATATGTTGGAAATCAGAGTTCCAGCTACAAGTGCAAACATAGGGCCGGGCTTTGACTGTCTCGGTATAGCATTAAATATGTATAACTACTTTTATATAGAAGAAGCTGATGCCGGCCTGGAAATATTGGGCTGTGAAGAAGCCTACAGGAACAAGGAAAATCTCGTATATAGGTCTATGTTAAAATGCTTCGAGAAGCTTGGCTGCAGTTATAAGCAAAGAGGGCTGAGGATTAGGCTTCAAAACGAAATACCGATATCAAGAGGGCTTGGAAGCAGCGCAGCATGCATATTAGGGGGGGTACTGGCAGCAAATGAACTTTCCCATGGAAAGCTTGACAAAAATGAAATTCTTGAAATTGCCACGGAAATAGAAGGGCACCCCGACAATCTTGCACCGGCCATGTTCGGCGGAATGACTGCAGCCATAAAGGATGGCAGCAGAATATACCATGAGAGTATAAAGCTGCCTGAAGGCATAAAGTTTTGCGCTATTATACCAGCTTTTGAACTGTCAACGGCAGAATCCAGGGCAGTCCTTCCCGATATAATTTCCTATAAGGATGGGGTCTTTAATGTGGGGAGGGCTTCACTTCTGATAGCTGCTTTAACAAATGGAAGCCTAGGGCTTCTTGAATTTGCATGCAAGGACAGACTTCATGAAACGTATAGGGGTAAACTGATTAATAACTATAATGAAATAATAGAGGAAAGCCACAGACTGGGCAGCCTTTGCACATACCTGAGCGGCGCCGGACCGACAATCATGGCTATTCTCCGAAAGGAAAAGGATTTTTGCAGTTCTATGAAAGCTTTTTTATCTCAATTGGAAAATAAATGGCAGTTAATAGAATTGGAGCCTGATTTGACAGGAACTGTATTGAGAAGTATTTAGAAATTGCGAAGTAAGCTAAATAAATATATTTTAGGGGGATTCTAATATGAAAAAGGTAAAGGTAGCCCTGCTGGGGCTTGGAAATGTGGGACAGGGCGTATGGGAAATACTATCAAATAATAGAAAAGAAATCTTGATGAACTGCGGCTGCGAAATTGAAGTCAGCAAAATACTTGTGCAGGATAAAAACAAACCAAGGAAGGTAACGGTTCCAGAAGAACTCTTAACAACGGATGCAGAAGAAATTTTTATGGATGACGAAATAAAGATTGTTATCGAGCTAATGGGTGGAGGGGAGCCAGCTAAAGAATATATGCTGAGGGCTATGAAATGTAAAAAGCATGTGGTGACTGCAAACAAGCTGGTTTTAGCAACACAGGGCGAGGAATTGTTTGCAACAGCGAAGGCAGAGAAAGTACTGTTCTATTACGAAGCCAGTGTAGCTGGGGGTATTCCCATTATCCGAGAAATAAACGAAAGCCTTGCAGCGAATAAAATAGAAAAAGTAGTCGGCATAATTAATGGAACTACTAATTATATACTTACAAAAATGACACGGGAAGGCTTGAGCTTCAGTGAAGCTCTGGAGGAAGCCCAGGCAAAAGGCTATGCCGAAGCTGACCCCACATCGGATATTGAGGCCTATGATGCTGTTTATAAGCTTGCTATTTTGGGGTCATTAGCTTTTGCTACAAAGCTTGATATAAAGTCAATATGTAGGGAAGGCATTACTGGAATAACCCCTGTTGATATTAAATATGCAGCAAAATTTGGATATGTTATTAAGCTGCTGGCAATAGGAAAGGATACTCAAGGAGAACTTGAGCTAAGGGTACATCCTGCCATGGTTCCGCAGAATCACCCCCTGGCAAACGTAAATGATTCCTATAATGCAATATTAATAAAAGGCAATGCAGTAGGAGATCTGATGCTATATGGAAGGGGTGCAGGGGACTTGCCTACAGGAAGTGCTGTAGTAGGGGATATAATCTCCATACTGAGAAACAATACTGATCTCTCTGCCCTAACTATGGCAAAAAGCAGCTTTGCTTCAAAGCCGGTTCAGCCCGCCTGTGAGAATATGTCCGAGTACTACATCAGACTGAATGTAAAGGACCGCCCCGGGGTTCTGGGAGAGATAGCTGCTATATTCGGTAAGCACGAGGTAAGCATTTTATCTGTCACACAGGATGTTGAAAATGATGATAACGTATATCTTATATTCATTACTCATGAAGCCATGGAAGGTAATGTCTCAAAGGCAATAGCAGGTATTAAGGCTTTAGATAAGGTGAACGGTGTGGAGAATATTATCAGAATAGAAAGCTTCAAATAAAAGGCGAAAAATAATAATTGATTTGTTATCAGAAATTGCATATAATATGGGAAACAGCAAATCGATGACTGGGGATAGTACATGGAGCTTTAGCCTTCAGAGAGCCTGCGGTTGGTGGGAGCAGGCAGGCAAGCTTTGTGGAATGGGCCCGGGAGAGCAGCCCGAATACGAGTAGGAGCTGACGGGATTTTCCGCCGTTATAGGAAAACGGATATGTTGGTATCCGTATGTAAGTGGCTTGCTTTGCAGCAAGCAATTTGGGTGGCACCGCAGGTAAACTCCTGTCCCTTTAGAGGGATAGGAGTTTTTGTTTTTGAAAGGAGTTGGTTTGTATGGAAGATGGATGGTGGCTGTTAGGACACATTTCATATAAAGAAGGAGTGCATAATGAATATGGAAAAGAAGAAAAGAATACTTACAGGAGACCGCCCCACAGGCAATCTGCACCTGGGACATTATATCGGAAGCCTTCAGAATAGGGTGCGGCTCCAGGATGAATACGATACCTTCATTATTGTCGCAGATGTACAAGCGCTGACTACCAATTTTGATAGACCTGAGAAGCTGTCCCAAGATGTGATGAATGTTGCCTTGGATAACTTATCTGTCGGCATAGATCCTGAAAAGGCAACTATTTTTATACAATCATATATTCCGGAAATCGCTGAACTCACTGTTTATTACGGAATGCTGGTTACGGTCAATACGTTGAGACATAACCCGACAGTAAAGACGGAGATGCAGCAGTATGGATACAGGGATGTCACATATGGATTTCTGGGTTACCCGGTAAGCCAGGCAGCGGATATAACCTTCTGCAAAGCCGACTTGGTGCCTGTAGGTGAGGACCAGCTGCCACACCTTGAATTGACAAGGAAGATCGTAAGAAGGTTTAATGACCTGTACAGTCCTGTACTTGTTGAGCCACAAGCTCTTCTGAGCAATGTGCCCAGACTTGTAGGTATAGACGGAAATTCGAAAATGGGAAAGAGTCTGGGGAATGGAATATATCTTAATGATGAAGCAAAGGTTGTGAAGGAGAAGATATTTTCCGCTGTCACCGATCCTAATCGCATAAAAATCACAGACAAAGGGAATCCCCAGGTGTGTACAGTGTTTGCTTATCATAATTCCTTCAACTCGGAGGAGGCATCAAACATACAGGAGATGTGCAGGGCTGGCTCTATCGGGTGTGTGGCTTGCAAGAAAAGCCTGACTTCTGCGTTGGAGAAAATGCTGGAACCTATAAGAGAGAGGCGTAAATATTTTGAAGAAAAACCCGAAATGGTAAATGAAATAATAAGAATTGGAACAGAAAGAGCTAGAAGTGTTGCGGTCGAGACAATGGCGGAAATAAGGGCTGCAATGAGAATAGATTACACATGTATTGACAGTGGCAGAAAATAAAAATATAATAAAGATATACCCCCCGGTGGTACTGATGAAGACGAAAAGTTAAAATTCAAATATATGTGGAGGTGTCAAGAATATGGGGAAAAAGGTACTGATAGTAGGCGGAGTTGCAGGCGGAGCATCTGCAGCGGCAAGACTCAGAAGAGTGGATGAGAAGGCTGAAATAATAATTTTTGAAAAAGGCCAGTATATTTCCTTCGCAAACTGCGGGCTGCCTTATTATATTGGAGGAGCTATAAGGGAGAGAAAGAATCTCCTGGTGCAGACTGCGCAGGCTATGAAAGCACGCTTCAACATAGATGTGAGGGAGCTTTCCGAGGTAATAAAGGTTGACAGGCAGAGAAAGATTGTGGAGGTAAAGACCCTAAGGGATGGAAGTACTTACGAGGAAAGCTACGATGTGCTTGTACTTTCACCGGGTGCTGCTCCGGTCAAGCCACCTATCCCAGGTATAGACAGTCCTAACATATATACCTTGAGAGATATTCCTGACACCGACTCAATAAAGGGATTCCTTGATGAGAAAAAACCTCAGAGCGCAGTTGTTGTAGGGGGAGGCTTCATAGGCCTTGAAATGGCTGAGAACCTTTATGCGGCAGGACTAAGGATTGATATAGTTGAGGCTCTTGACCAGGTCATGGCGCCATTGGATTATGAAATGGCTGCAATAGTTCACAATCATATAAGAAGTAAGGGCTGCGGACTGCATCTTAAGGATGGTGTCAAAGCCTTTGAGCCAGAGGCCGATAAGACTGCAGTAGTACTTCAAAGCGGCAAGAGAATATCTGCAGATATGATAATACTCTCCATAGGCGTAAAACCCAACAATATGCTGGCTAAAGCGGCAGGACTTGAAATGGGCATTACCGGTGGCATAAGGGTAAATGAGTATCTACAGACCTCAGATCCTGACATATATGCTTTGGGGGATGCTATAGAAGTAACAGACTACGTAAGCGGTAATCCTGTGTTGATACCTCTTGCAGGACCTGCAAACAAGCAAGGAAGAATTGCAGCCAATAATATTGCAGGACGTAAGGAAGCTTACAAAGGGACACAAGGGACGGCAATCGCGAAAGTATTTGATATAGCTGCAGCGTCAACGGGAATTAATGAAAAGACACTAAAGAAGCTTGGCAAGGAGATCGAAAAAGATTATATTACGACAACCACTCACTCGGCTTCCCATGCAGGCTATTATCCTGGAGGAAGCACAATGGCTATAAAGACCATCTATACTCCTGAAGGCAGGGTGCTGGGTGCCCAAATAGTCGGCTTTGACGGTGTGGATAAGAGGATAGACTATATCGCGATAGCAGTAAGGCATAGGATGACAGTGCATGATCTGCAGGAATTTGAGCTAGCTTATGCACCGCCCTTCTCTTCAGCAAAGGACCCGGTAAATATGGCCGGATATGTGGGAAGCAACATTTTGAACGGAGATGTCAAGGCAGCTTATTGGGATGAAGCAATGAATGCAGATATGAGCAATACCTTCCTGTTAGATGCCAGAGAACCTTCTGAATATGAGCAGGGGCATATACCGAATGCCGTGAACATTCCATTAGGTCAGATAAGAAGCAGGCTTAGTGAGATACCCAGGGATAAAGAGATAATAGTCAACTGCCAGGTGGGGTTGCGTTCTTATATAGGAGTCAGAATGCTGATGCAAAATGGCTTTGAGAAGGTAAAGAACCTCAGCGGAGGCTATAAGTCCTACAGAGCGGTAGAAGATGACATGAAGCATAATATGTAATTAATAGGGAGTGCCGGGTAAACGGTACTCCCTATTACGCGAAAAAGGTTTAATTATATTTGGTTTTGTAGTAAAATTAATGTAGAAGATTGTCAGATATTATTATTGATGTGTAAAGCTGTACTGAATGGAGATGGCGTCAAATGAATAACATTGATTTCAAAGACAATATAGTAAAGAGGAATAAAATTCCGATACTGATTTATGTACCAGAGTGGATACAGCTTTTTTCCAGTTATAAATCAAGGGGTATGCAGAAAACAATATCAAAATTAGAGGAGCTTATTGCCAAGGAAAAGGAATGTGACTCGGAGCTCGGAAGCTTGGAAAAAAGAAAAAAGCTATTGATGAATAAAATACTATACCTTTCAAAGGATATTAATGATAATAACAATGAAGCAGCCTTACCCAAAATGGAAGAGACTGAAAAGGAGCTCATTGAAATCAATCAGAAAATGCCCAAGCTGATAGAAGAAATGGAAATACTTCCGGGCCTTATAAACACACAGAACACACTGCTGTTAAAGGAAACCATAAAAAGATCCTATGAGCTGATAAAGGAGCATAAGTCCGAGTCGGAGAATTGCCAGGAGCAGGTGAATGAAATCAGGCAGAAGCTTGCAACACTCATACAGAAGAAGGTTGACATGGAGGAGCGGGTGAACAAGCTGTATTCTTTTGTTCATGGAATGATTGGGGCAGATGAAATGGAAAGTCTTGATGAGAACTTTCTATAATAGAATTAAGAGGGGTGATTCTGCTTAAAGGGAATCAGCCTTTATTTTTGGGAATACTTCAGAGAAAAAATGAAAGGATATAGGGATTTTGTGTAGAATAGTAGAATTAAGACTAATTGAATTGCACATTTGGATTCGGAGGTGATTGCATGATATTCGGTATAGGAACTGATATTATTGAGATAAAAAGGGTTGAGAAGGCAATGCTAAGAAGCCCTAAGTTTATAGAAAAATTATTTACCGAGCAGGAGCTTGAATATTATAAGAAAAAGGACATGAAAGCACAGCATATCGCAGGAGGTTTTTCTGCAAAGGAAGCAGTACTTAAATCCTTAGGAACAGGACTCAGAGGTTTTAGATGGAAGGATATCGAAATACTCAGAGGTACCGTAGGAAAGCCCATGGTCAGGTTTGGGGGCAATGTAAAACAGTTTATAGAGGATAACGGAATTGGTATAATTCACGTCACCATCTCCCACTCCAAGGACTTTGCTACAGCCACAGCAGTGGCGGAAGTCTCGATAGAAAGGGAGGGCATAGTCATTGAAGACATGCTTTTCCAATCTAATGAAGAAAGGCGAAATATCCATTAAGAATTTGAAGCCAAGTTATATTGAACGCACAAAAGAAATTATATTGGGTAGAGTGCGAATTCAATAACAATCAATGAAACGTTTACGCGAAATTTGAATGTACATTTTGAAATGTTTTTCGCGAAACATATGAGTAACATAATAGAAAAAATTACACATACAATAAAAACATATAATTAGATGTAGGGGCGAACATTGTTCGCCTGTAGGAGGGTGCATTGTGAATCGTAGAGTTATATGTATTCTTATCATTGTATGTGTGGTTTTTACTGGCTGCTCAGTTTTAAACCCCAAGAAGAACTTTGAGGAAGTGAGCAAGAGGCTTTTAAAGCTGGAGACTTACACCTGTGATGTGACGATGAGGGTTGCAAACAACAAAAGTATAATGGAATACAAGCTGAAGCATTATTATAAGAGTCCTGACAAGTACAGGGTGGAAGTTCTGGCACCAAAGGAGCTTGAAGGGCAGGTGTCCATATATAATGGAAGCAGCTCTTACATATACCACCCTGGAATAAATCAATATCTTGTAACCGAGAACTTTTCAGGCTCAGTGGAGTACAATGCCTTCATAGGCTCATTTATGAACCATATTAAGAAAACTGATAATATAAAAATAAGCAGCGAAAAAACAGGGGAAAAGGAATTTATTGTTTTGGAATTTGAGGTACCGGAGCCAAACAGTTATATGAGACTTGAAAAGCTTTGGCTTGATGCGGAGAATGATGTACCTGTAAAGGCAGAAATATACGGTAATGATGGCAAAACAAGCGTTGAAATATATTATAATAACTTTGTCTACAATCCCGGTTTAAAAGACGGGAATTTCGAGATTACACAAAAAAATTCAATGAAATTACAGGAGATGAAAGAAAATGTACGATCTGAAGAAAATCAGGGCTGCATGGGCGGAGGTGGACCTGGATGCTCTTGCCCACAACATGAGGGAAGTAAGACGACTTGCACAGAAGGGTGCACTTGTAACCGCGGTAATTAAGGCTGACGGTTATGGACATGGAGCAAAAAAAATAGCACAAACCCTTTTGGACAATGGTGCAGACAGGTTTGCAATTGCTGTGCTTGATGAGGGCATAGAGCTTCGCAGGGCAGGCTTTAAAGTGCCTATACTTATATTAGGCTATACTAATGGGGAAAGGGCAGAGGAAGTAATATACAACGACTTGGAGCAGGCTGTTTATTCCTGGGAGCTTGCAGAAGCACTGTCCAAGGAGGCTGGGAAACAGGGCAAGACAGCAAAGATTCATATTAAAGTTGATACAGGAATGGGAAGAATAGGCTTGCAGCCTGACAAGGATTCGGTGCAGCTTATAAAGAAAATCAGTCAATTGCCTAATGTTGTTGTAGAAGGGATATTTACGCATTTTGCAGTAGCTGATGCTGTAGACAAAGCATATACAGAGGAGCAGTATAAAAAATTCAACTGGATATGTGACCAGCTTGAGAAGGAGAATGTTAAAATAAATGTCAGACACTGCGGAAACAGTGCCACAATAATAGATTTGCCGGACATGCATTTGAATATGGTCAGGGCAGGTATTGTGCTCTACGGTTTGAAACCTTCAGATGAGGTCATGCTTGATAAGCTGGAGCTTAGGCAGGTCATGTCCTTGAAGGTCAGAATTAGTCATGTTAAGGAAATAGAAGCGGGACAGAGCGTAAGCTATGGAAGAAAGTTCATCGCCGGAAAAAAGAGCAGAATTGCATCACTGCCAATCGGTTACGCGGATGGCTATACAAGAATGCTTTCAGGAAAAGCAGAAGCTTTGGTAAAAGGCAGAAAAGTGCCTGTAGTCGGAAGAATATGCATGGATCAATGCATGATTGATGTTACTGGCATGGATGATGTAAAAGTAGGCGATGAAGTAGTGCTTTTTGGAAAACAAGATGGAAACTTCATCCATATAGATGAATTGGCTGAAAAGCTTGGCACTATAAACTATGAAATAGTGTGCATGATAAACAAGAGAGTTCCAAGGATTTACATCAAGGACGGAAAAATAGTTGATGTGCAGAACTATATCATAGGTTAGATGCACGCATAGTTGGATAAGCTGTTGCCATATATTACACGTAGGCACAATATAAGAATTGGTATATAATATTGTATATGCGGTTAGTATAATCATATATGGTACAAATGTGCATTTCCGACACATAATTTGACATACTCTGCTCATACATATTATTGATTATACAGAATGTGAAAAAGAGAACTTTTTCACACGTCTGTTACCTTAATATACATTGCGGAAATCTGAATTAGTCCTTGTAAGTTTTTTCCGCAATTATTATAAGGTCTTGAAAGAACTTAGGAGGTGCTAGTGTGGCTGACTTGAAGAAGATTGCTGTTTGCATTCCGGATACACTTTTAAAAGAAATAGATGACATGGTATGTCATGAGTGCATAAATAGAAGTGAATTCATCAGAAACGCTATGCGTTTTTATATAACTGAGATAAAAAGGACTACAATAATAGAAAAAATGAAAAGTGGATATCTGGAGATGTCTGAGATAAACATTACACTAGCAGAAATAGGTCTTACAGCAGATAACGAGACAATAATGGGATATGAAACAAGGCTTGCGGAGTGTGAATAATGTGGTTGTAAAAAGAGGGGACATTTTCTATGGCGATTTAAGTCCGGTTATAGGATCGGAGCAAGGCGGCGTAAGACCCGTGCTGGTCATACAAAATGATATAGGAAACAAATATAGTCCCACTGTTATTGTTGCTGCAATAACCTCGCAGATAAATAAGGCGAAGCTGCCTACGCATGTTGAGCTGGCTGCTGAGAGCTACGGCATAAAGAAGGACTCTGTCATATTATTGGAACAAATAAGGACAATAGATAAGAAAAGGCTGAAGGAAAAAATCGGTCACTTATCTGATGAGCTTATGAAGCAGGTAGATGTTGCACTGCAGATAAGCTTCGGGCTGATCGAATATACCGCGGGTACATAGTACGTAAAGTACATAATATATATATTATACATATAAGCTGGGATGCGCTGCATCCCAGCTTTTTTAACGCTACTTTTTAATATTTCAGCTTCATGACTTTCCCTAATAGGTTATTTTATTAATTCTCTAGTTGAGTGTTTTCTCTTAGTTTCTTTAACCTTATTATCAATAAATGAACTTCAATGTAATAACCATCAAGCTTATGAGATAAGTGCCAGGGAAAGCTCCGAAGAACTCCATATCAAAAAAATAAAACTAACGATTCGAAAATACAAGGCTCAAAAATTCGTTCTATGGGACTTGTTTATATCAGGTAAATATTTACATTACGGACACCTTCTGGTAGAATTTATACAGAAGGTGTATTTTTTCGACAAATACCACTGTACCAAACTCTTAGGAGGGTTTTTTATGCATAGAAAAATAGTGTTTTTAATACTACTGATATTATCTCTGAATATGTTAAACGTATATGCCATTGATAACAGTACTGATGGCAAGATCGGATACAAGGACGATATTGTATGGGACAGGAAACTTAATCTTGCTGCCGATACGCTATATTCCATTACCTATGGCAATGGTACTTATATTGCAGTTGGGGAAGCAGGGCTGATAAAGTTCTCCAAGGATGGTTCGGATTGGACGACCCTTGTATCCGGAACGGATAGCAATCTTTACAGCGTGGCATGGGGTGGAGAAAGGTTTGTTGCTGTTGGGGACAACGGTACGATTGTTACCTCCAAGGATGGGCTAAAGTGGGAGAAAAGGTACTCGAAAAAATATATAAGATTGAGATGTGTAACTTGGGGAAACGAAGAATTCATTGTCGGGGGCGACAATGGCACTGTCATGGTTTCAAAAGATGCTGGTATTTGGAAAGAATACTCTTTGAAAACAGATAGTCGTATAAATGGGATAGCCTGGAATAGCAAAGCTTATATTGCTGTGGGCAGCTTCGGAGCAGTTTTTTCATCTGCCGATGGAGCAAAATGGAATGAAGAGCTTTCTAATGTAACGAGAGAACTCTATGATGTTGCATGGAATGGGCAAGTGTTTGTAGCTGTTGGTGCAAATAAGAAGGAGTCAATTGCAATTTCTGCTGATGGAAAGAAATGGACAAGTATTAATACAGGGTCAAGCCACATTTTCAGGTCGATTGTCTGGGATGGGAAAAGGTTCCTCTCTGTTGGAGAGAGCAACATATTTGAATCAGCTGGCGGCCTGAAGTGGACAGAGATAAACCCGGATACGAAACCGCAGGGGTTATATGATATAGTGTACAACGGTATTGATTATATTACAGTTGGAGAAGACGGAACACTCGGTATTTCAAAGGACGGCACAGCATGGACAATGAATAGTGTTCAGCAGGAAAAGGATTATACTGCTGTGGTGTGGAATGGCAGGCAGTATATTGCATTCCCGTTCATAGGGGATGGATTCTTGAAATCTCCTGACGGAAATATGTGGATTGATGTAAACACTGGAAGTGTGCATGTTTTTTTCGATATATTATGGGATGGAAAGAAGTATATCGCTGTTGGACAGAGTGGAGGCGTATACACCTCGGAGGACGGCGGCAGTTGGACCAGACAGGGAACCGATGCAAAATGGGATTTAAGAGGTATTTCATATAACGGTAAGGTTTATGTGACTGTCGGGGATGATGGAATGATACTAATATCAACGGATGGGATAAAATGGAGTACTGTTCATAAAGAGCCGGGGACAGAGTACAGGAGTATAACTTGGGGAAACGGCATGTTTGTGATTGGGGGCAGCAATGGAACTATGCTTACGTCAACAGACGGACGGGTATGGACTCAAAGGCACACTGAAGAGAACTATTATCCGAATACTGTTGTATGGAACGGCAAGCAATTCATAACCGGCGGAAACTACGGGAAAATGCTGATTTCAAGTGATGGTCTGAAATGGGAATCGATTATAGCGGGAGGCGTTAATATAGTAACCTCCATAGCATGGAACGGGAATAAGTATGTGGCGGTCGGAGAAATGGGACTGGTCATGGTTTCCTTTGACGGGAGGAACTGGTTTAAGGGAGAGCGGCCTACCGGGAATCATTTGAGCAGTATTCTCTGGGATGGAAAACGTTATATCGTTGTAGGCAGTGACGGAACGATAATGATAGGTAGAGATAGGAACAGCGATACCAGGCCAAGTTCAGAAAAGTACTTGATTGATTATGAAAAAAAGGATATATGGGGAATCCCTGCTGGTACATCTATCAACGAACTGATGTCCGGTATCAGGCTTCCTGAGGGTGCAAGGTATGAACTCGATTTGAGGGATATATGGCCAATAATCTTTGATGATAAATTGCTTGAAGGTATGATACTGCGTATTGTCGCAGAGGAAGATTCTACTGCTGAATACAGGCTGCATGTTGAAAAGAATTCTGATGCGGCATTAAAATCAACGGTGTATACTGTGAATGAAAAAGACATGACTATCAGCGGAGTAGCTGAAAATACTCATGTAAAGAACTTTATGAAAAATACTCGCGTTCCTGTGAATTCTACAGTAAAAATACTACAAGGGGCTGCCTCGATTTCTGAAAGTAATGGTTATATCTCCAAAGACACAAAGATTAGTATTATCGCAGAAGATGGACTGATTTCAAAGGTTTATACTATAAAAACACAGCCTGTAATTATTAAAGCTAATGGCAAGGCAATTAAGCTGATTGATGCCCCTGCAGTTATCAACAACAAAATATTCGTGTCAGCAGAGTCCTTTGCCAAGGCCGTTGGAGCAAGCTGCATATATGACAAGGCCAGAAAGCAGGCAACAATAACAAAAGGGAATATTAACATCGTGTTTAACAATGGCTCTCCCAATGCCGTTATGAATAGACGAAATATGAGTATAGGCGAGGTACCTGTGACTATTAATAATAAGATATTCATACCGGCAGGTTTTGCTCTTGAAATATTCGGGTATCAATACAAATACGAATGCATTTCAAGCACTGAGAAATTTGAATAAATAAGTGTCAGGCATCGAACAAAATAGGTCCGTTGCCTGACACTTGAAATTTTATGGCTAATCTTTCAGTTTCATGGCTTCATCAGGAACCTTAGATAGGAAATTAATATATCTTGCCATGGAGAATAGGTAATCAGACAACCGATTTATGTACTGGTAGTCAAGGTTGTATTCTTTATTTTCCATAAACCTTACAAATACTCTTTCTGTCCTTCTTGCAACACTTCTTACTACGTGGCAGTAAGTTGCTGCTTCACTGCCGCTGTAATAGATAAAGCTCTCCAAAGGGCCAACGGATTTTTCCATAATATCTATGCTGTTCTCCAGGTATTCTATGTCTGCATTTTTTATATGATGCTGGCTAAAGTTGGAGGACACATCGCCTCCGATTCTGAATAATGCATACTGGATGTCCCTTAGGCCGTCATCTAAATCTATCGCAGATCTGTTATAGGTGGTATTCTTCAATAATGACCTTAAATAGCCCACCCCTGCATTTATTTCATCAATAGAGCCTTGCAGCTCGATTTTTATATCTCCCTTTGATACTCTCTGCCCGAGCACATCTGATGTAGTACCCTTGTCTCCTGTTTTCGTATAGATTTTCAATAAATTGCACCTCCTTTAAAGTGATAATACTATTATAATACTTTATGGTTGAATGCTTCAATAAAAGCCTTTTTTATAACGAATAGGAAAGTATGATTTCATTAGTGTACCACTTTCCGTAAATGAGTTTCATAAAAGGCTTCCTTAAGTGTGAAATATTCCAATAAAAGCCTTTTTTACAAATTTGTAATATTTACAGGAGTTTTGCGATATTTGGCGAAATATATACATATCAGAAAATGTTGTCCATTAATGTATGATATTGAAGAGGAGAATTGGGATGGTAAACAGTAAAAGTCGCAAAACAGGTATCGCAGTATTAATTGCAGTTATCCTGGTGCTTTCTGCGGTAATTTTCAGCGCTGCAGATGGAGTAACCCCAGGCTCAGACCAGGATCCCATAGTCACACAGAGCTACGTGGAACAGAAATCAGAGCAGATTAAATATTACATAGACAGTTTGATCGCTAAGACAAATGAGGATAATGCAGCGCAAAGTCAGGAGATAGCGAAGCTCAAGACTGAGCTGGAGCTTAAGAATCAGGAGATAGCAAAGCTGAGGGAAGATATGCAGAACGCTCCTGCAGGTGGAGCCGCCAGGTTCGAAGTAGTGGAGATGCAAAAGAATCAAATCCTTATAGCAGGGGAAGGTGCAGAAATAATACCCAGAACAGGTAAGTTTTCTGGGGTATACGGAGCTAACGGAGGGCTTTCTGATATCACATCCGCAAAGGACCTGAAGAATGGCGAGGCAATAGTAAACAATCATATGCTTATAGCTTCAAGGGGAGACGGCAGAGGGGTGAAAGCCATAGCTGACAAGTCCTTCCTTATAATCAAAGGTACATATACGTTAAAGTAGGCGATAGGTGCGAGGCAATGGGCAATAGGTTAGGGTATTCCTTTAGGGTATGGTTACGCGTTTCGCGTTTCGAGTTACGCGTGTTAAGAAAAGTCTTTGAAGCTTTACATGGGTTGTTGCTTATGTAAAGCTTTTATTTGTGCAGAAGGCAGATTATATATTTTGAATAATATGGAAATGATACTATAATGGGATATTGTTGTGCTATAATTAACTGGAGAATTTTATTACTGCTATACGAGATTGGGAAGTGAAAATATGAAAAATAGTTTTATACTCAGGACACTGTTAAATATATATGAGAAGTTTTTGATTTACTATAAAAACAGTGGGTTCTACCGGGTATCGCTCATGATGGGGCAAAGCTTCGGAAAGCTTGCAGCCGGTAGTGGCATATTGAGGTTTTTTGATAGGGAGTGGAATATAGAGGCCGCGTGGAAGAGAAGTCGTATATTTAGAATTCTCATATTGCCTTTAAGATTGCTAAAATATTCTTCGGATAGGCTCTCAACTGGGACAAACAGTACCTTGAAGGAAAGCAGGGCATTAAGAGGAATGCGGGCTTTATTAGAGGACTTGTACAATATTAATTCAAGGGTTTACGGACTGCTTTTTCTGACCTTCGCCGTTACCCAAGGACTTTTGAGCCTGGTATTTAATCATGGTGAACTGCTGCTTGATATGAAAGGCATTGTAAGATTAGTGTTATTCATACTTGGTACAATCATGATTCTCATAAACAGGCCTGTTAAGTCCCTGGTAGAGGGAAGTATGGCAGGTCGTATAGCATATGACTTTTTTACAGTTAGGGGATTAAAAAATGGAACAGACGATAAGATATAAAAGCTTTGAAATAACTGCTGTAGCAGCAGGAGTCATATTGGGCATACTGGGATATCTGCTGCCTCCAATGGCCTTCGTTGAAGTAGTCGGAGCAATTGGTGGCCTTGTGCTGGTGCTTTGGAGGTATGAGATAGGTGTATTTGCTGTTGTGGGATTTATCCCCCTTGCCCCGACCATGGCGCTTCTGGGGTTGATTCTGATAACTGCCGTATCCTATGGGATAAGGCTTTTCCGGGATAAGAGCATGAAGTTCAATGTTAATAAACTGGATTATTTTGTAGTGCTGTTCGGTATTGTGCTTTTTTATAGCAGCATTACCTCCTATACGCCTAATAATAGTATGTTTGCGCTGCTGATACATATAGCCTTCATATTGTTTTATTTCATATTGGTGAACACCATCAAGACCAGGCAGCAGCTTTATACTATAGTGGCATTGCTGGTGCTTTCCACCACTGTCACATCTTTGTATGGACTATATCAATTGAAGACAGTGGGTGCTACATCTGAAGCCTGGGTTGATACAACACTTTTTGAGGATATAAAGGCTCGTGTAGGCTCCACCTTCGAGAACCCCAATGTGCTTGGAGAGTACTTGGTGATGATAATACCTGTTGCCATAGCCATGCTATGGGGGCAGAAGAGTTGGCTCTCAAGGCTTTTGACACTGTGTCTGACTGCTATAATGCTTGCTTGTCTTGTTTATACTTATTCGAGAGGCGCTTATATTGGACTGATGTTGGCCGTTGCCTTATTTGCCGTACTTAGGGACAGGAGATTTGTAATTCTTTGTATCATTGGACTGCTGCTGTTGCCTTTTGTGCTGCCTCCTTCTGTAATAAATAGGTTTACAAGTATCGGGAACCTTACAGATACATCTTCTTCATACAGGATTTCCGTGTGGCTTGGATCTTTGAAGTTAGCACAGGACTATTGGCCTTCCGGCATAGGGCTGGGCTTGGAGCCCTTCAAGCTCATTTATCCCAAATACTCTCTCAATGCTGCATATGCTCATCACTCCCATAATATTTATATACAGCTTCTTATCGAGACCGGTATTGCGGGCTTCTTGATGTTTTTTTCCATGATAGTGGTTTACTATAAGACACTGCTTGCGGGCTTCTACAGAACGAAGGACCGCTTTACTTCCACCTTCATGATAGCTATAGCCTCCGGTATGGCAGGGTATCTGGCTCAAGGGATGGTTGAAAATATATGGTATAACAACAGGGTGCTTCTGACCTTCTGGGTCATGCTTGCCTTTGGAATGATAGCTAAAGCCCTTATCACAAAGGATAACGAGGTGGTGGATATATGATAAAAGTAATTCATGTGTTGAGTGACATGAAGATAGGCGGAGCAGGAAGCTGGCTGCTGAACCTGCTTAGATCGATAAATAAGGAAAAGTATGATATAAAGATTGTGCTTCCCCAAGGAAGTCTTCTTATAGCTAAGGTGCAAGAGCTGGGGTTTGAAGCCATACCTGTTGATGGTATGAAGGACAAATCCTTTGATTTAGGTGCGGTGCGCCTTATGCTAGGTATTTTCAAAAAGGAAAAACCCCAAATAGTGCATACTCATGCTTCATTGTCTGCAAGGCTTGCTGCAAGACTGGCAGGAGTGAAAATTATAAATACGAAGCATTGCATCGATAGCAGGAAAACAGGCATAAAGAAGCTGGCTGGTGCTTGCGTGAACACTTTACTAAGCGACAGCATAATAGCAGTATCAACTGCTGTAAAGCAGAATGTGGCTGATAATGGAGTGGCTGAAAGCAGAATCTCAGTGATATATGGCGGGGTATGCCAGGTCAAAGAGCTTGGGGACGAAGAAAGAGACCGCGTCAGACAAAGCTGGGGAATAGCGGCAGAGGAGATAGTTGTGGGGGTTGTTGCCCGGCTTACCCAGGTCAAAGGGCACAAGCACTTTATAGATGCAGCTGAGATTATTTCCCGGGACAATGTTAATGTGAAGTTCGTGATAGCGGGCACAGGCCCCAAGGAGCAGGAGCTTAAGGACTTGGCGGCGCAGCGGGGACTCGCGGATCGAGTTGTGTTTACAGGCTTTATAGATAATATTTATGAGATATTTAATATAATAGACATCAATGTGATTTCTTCTTTATCTGAGGCGCTGTGCCTTTCGATTATCGAGGGCATGTGTGTTGGAAAACCTTCTGTGGGGACAAATATAGGGGGCATACCTGAGGTGATAAAGGATGGATATAATGGATTTCTCGTGCCAGCCGGGGATTCGATCATGCTGGCAGATGCGATACTCAAGCTGGTCCGCGACCCTGAGCTTAGAAAAGCTATGGGGGAAAAGGGCAGGGAGCTGGTAGCCCAAAACTTTACAGCTGATGCAATGGCAAGAGGCATTGAAGAGCTGTATGAAGCTGTCATTAAGAAAAAGGAAAGGGAATAAGGTGAGCATTATGGCTTTAATAGATGGAAAAGGCAGGTTGTTCGGTAAAATAAATATTGTTGATTTGCTGATTATACTGCTTATCGCAGCAATGGCGGGAGGGGTATACTTCATGTTCTTCGGCGGAGCTGACAAGCAGGTAGTAGAAACAAGCAAGGTAGTGTATGATTTTGAGATAACCAACGTCAATAAGGACTTTGTAGATGCGATAACCGCCGGTGACCCCATAAGAGACAACATTAGAGGAAGTGAGCTAGGCACAGTGGTAAGCAAGGTACCGAGAAAAGCAACAATGCTGAATGAAGACTTGATAAACGGCAGATATGTTATAGCTGAAGTGCCTGATGCGTATGATGTGGTCATAACAATAGAGGGCAAGGCTAACATTACCCCAGCGAACATAATAGTTGGAGGCGCTGAAGTTAAGGTAGGCAAGAAGTTTTCCATAGAAGGCAAGGGATATGCAAATCAGGGTTTTGTGACAAAAATGACCTTGGTAGGGCAGTAAGGAGGGATTGATATGCTATTGGATGAAAAAGGAAGATTATTCGGCAAGATAAGTATAATTGACATAGGCGTGCTGCTGCTTATCATTGCACTTCTAGGCGGAGCTTATTACAAGTTCTTCATGGTGGATAAAAATAATAATGCTGCTAAGTATGATACTTTGGAATACAAGATTCTGGTGGAGGAAGTCAGGCAGCAATCGGTTGATGCTATTGAAATAGGAGAAGATATATATGATGTAAAAACCGACACTCCAATGGGAAAAATTATGAGCAAGGAAGTTCTGCCGGCGACAGAGCAGCTTACGAAGGCTGACGGTACTATGGTGATAGCAGAAAAGCCTGAAAGGTTCAATGTGCTTGTGACAATACAGGTTCCCGGAGTTGAGAAAAAAAACGGCTTCTGGGCAAACGGAAGAATTGACCTTAACAGAGAATCCCAGCAGGTTATGGATACACAGATGATAGTATTAGAAACGAAAATAGTAGACGTGAAAAATTTGAGCAAGTAGGGAACGCATTGAATGCGTTCCTCAAAGCGATCCGACAAAATCACAAATCCCCAAAACGATACAAGCATATAAATCTTCAGTTACAAAAGAAATACGTGAAATCTCAAGAAAGGGAACGCATGAAATGCGTTCCCTACAGCAATAAATTTGGCAGAAATCTTACCATGATCATATTATCCGCAATGAAGCGGAATATCAGAAAGTATGGGAATATATTGATACAAACCCATTAAAATGGGAACTTGATAAATATTATGTATAAGTATACAATGCAGCGGAACGCATACAATGCAGCGGAACGCATACAATGCGTTCCCTACTATCTTTCTAGCAATGCAATTGCTATTTCTGCATTCTCAAAGGCCTTCTGCTTCAGTATCTGGTTGCCCTTCTCAAGCTGCAGTGCTATTGCGGCCTTATTGCTCCATACATCATCAATAAGCTTCTTCAGGCTTTCCAAATCCAGGTCTGCCACATTTCCTGCAGAAGGCTGCTTCACGTATTCCAGGAAGCCCTGCACTTTGGGGTCATAAATCAGACCGATGAGCGGCACTGAAAGGCTTACTGAATATATAAGGGCATGAAGCCTCATTCCCAGTACCATGTCGAGTTTTTTCATAATTCCCAGAGTTTTATCTATGCCATAGCTGTTCCTCAGTATAAAAGGGGAATGCTTCATTTTTGAAGCAATATCCTCTGCCACTGACAGGTCTGTGGGAAAATGCAGCGGTATGAATATAGGCTTCGCATTATATTTTTCTTCCAGATAATCAGCTGCCTGAGCGATTATATTGCTATATCTATCGTAGCCTGCCCACTTCCTGATAGAAAAGCCAATAAGCGGGCAATCGTCAGATATTCCTTCCTGGTCGAATATATTCTTTATTTCTTCTGAACATGCAGGTTCAAGGCCTAATGCCGGGTCGGCAGTGACTATGACTTCGGGATTTTTGATGCCCAATGCCGCCAATTCCAGACTTGAGGCTTCCTCCCTGAGGGTGATGACATCTACACGGTTTATTATCCTTGAGGTAAAATAACGATTGGAGCTCTTGCTTACAGGTCCGATTCCGTTAGCGTAAAGCATGACCTTAAGGCCGATAAGCTTAGCAAGATAAATGGTGGTAAGATAATACATAAGTGAGCGAGTGCTGGTAACATCCTGTATCAGATTTCCACCGCCGTTCAAAAAAAGCCTGGTTCTTTTCATTGTCTTAATTACTTCAAATAGATTGAAGCGGTCGATTGAATCCACTGCGTAGTTTTTGGCAGTATCCTTTGGATTTTTCGAAAGCACCACAATCTGTATATCTTTTTTTATACTTCTCAGGTTATCTATAATAGCCAATAGAATGGCATCATCACCACTGTTATTAAACCCGTAATAACCTGATATCATAACATCATACATAGGTATGTCCCCTTTAAGCTTGTTTGCATTATTTCTGCTCTAAAAGCTGCATGTATACTTCTATGTTATCCTGAACCATTTTTTTTACTGAGTAATTGTTCTCAATCACACTGCGGCCAAAAGCGCCCAGGGCTTTTCTTTCCTCGACCCCCATCTGCAGCAGCACCTTCATAATATCGTTTCTCAAGATCTCGCTCTCTGCCTTGTTATTTCCACGGCCGGAGAAGTTGGATTTTATGGCCGCGTCAAGGCTGTGCTCATCCAATATGCCTATATAGCCCACATTGCCGGCAAGTATAAGGGGTCTCCCGGAAGCTAATGCTTCGAGAGAGGAACGGCCAAAGCCGATAAATAGATCTGCCAGGGCGGTGAACTTATTTATGTCGGTACGGGAGCCGGCAACAATAACCGTATTATTGCCGGTGCTGTTATTTATCTCTTGTGCTTTCTCTCTTACTATATCTAAAATATTACCGCTGCCTACCATTATAACCTTCAGGCTTTTGATTTTTTTCGCAAGCTCCGGAATGATTTCCAGGAGCTTGTTTATTATGTAGCTTCTGTCACTGTCGAACCTGCTTATATATACGATTTTGGTGTCTTCTGCGGTGAGTTTCAGCTCAGCCATTACATCGGAGCAATCAACTGCAGGAGAAAACTTGTCAGTGTCTATACCGTTTATTGTGACTTTGATATCTTTATCTTCGATTTTATAGTTGTCCAGAAGGTATTTCCTGATATCCTCGCTTACAGCTACTGTCTTCTGGCCCCAATTGGTTATATAGCGCAGTCCATAGCCTGTTTTCCAAGTGCCATGAGCTGTGGTCACAAAGGGGAACCTCATTTTCTTATGAAGAAGACCGCAGATGAACCCTGGGATACGCGCATGAGCATGTACCAAGTCAATTTTCTCTTCTTCTATTATGCTTTTCAGCTGATTGTAGGCTTTTACCACATTGTGGGGCTTCTTGTTGTCCAAGGGCACGTGATACAGCTTGATATTGCTGCTTATAAGCTCTTTTTCATATACTCCGCCTGTAGAAGCCACAACTACATTGAAGCCGACCTGGGCAAGCCCCTTGGCCAGCTCGACTATATGAGTTTCGGCACCGCCTATATCAAGACGCATGGTGGTTATCAGAATATTGTACTTGTGCATAGCATGCCTCCGAATTAATTCCCTCAGTCCATTTGGACATTTATTGAGGAGCTCTATTATTTTATTGCCATTTATTATAATATTATTCAGACAGTAAGCCTTTAAGCGCTTCTAGTCTTCCTCTACGCGCCTTATCCTTGCTCCCAGATTTATAAGCTTTTCCTCGAGTCTCTCATAGCCTCTGTCAATATATCCTATATTGCTTATGGTTGTCTTGCCCTCTGCGGTCAAGCCTGCAACAACCATTGCAGCTCCTGCTCTAAGATCGGTAGCATAGACAGGGGCGCCTGATAGCTTTGATACTCCTTCAATTACTGCCACCCTGCCTTCCATTTTTATTTTTGCACCCATTCTTTTTAGCTCATCGAAGTACTTGAATCTGGATTCGAATATGCTCTCTGTTACGATAGCAGTGCCTTCAGAGATAGAAAGAAGAACGCTCATGGGCTGCTGCATATCTGTAGGGAAACCTGGATAGGGCATGGTTTTTATATTAACCGCCTTTGGCCTTGCTGCGGACCTGACTCTTATGGAATCTTCGTATTCAGTTACTGATACGCCCATCTCGCGGAGCTTTGCAGAAACCGCATCAAGATGTGTCGGTATGATATTCTTGATAAGCACATCACCTCTTGTCGCAGCTGCGGCAATCATATAGGTTCCTGCTTCCATCTGGTCGGGTATTACGCTGTGCTCACAGCCGCCGAGAGACTCAACCCCCTTGATTTTTATCACATCGGTGCCTGCACCCTTTATATTGGCGCCCAGGGCGTTGAGAAAGTTGGCGGTATCTACAATGTAAGGCTCTTTTGCGGCGTTTTCAATAGTAGTAGTGCCCTTTGCCAAACAGGCGGCAAGCATTATGTTGATGGTTGCTCCCACACTGACAACATCCATATATATCTTTGCTCCCACCAGTTCATCAGCCTTTGCTTTTATAAGGCCATGGGATATTTTGATTTTGGCGCCGAGAGCCTCCAAACCCTTCAAATGAAGGTCAATAGGTCTTACTCCTATCTCGCAGCCTCCCGGGAAAGGTACTTCAGCCCTTTTGAACCTGCCTAAGAGAGCTCCCAGGAAATAATATGAAGCCCTCATCCTTTTAGCCAGCTCCAGGTCTATCTTATAGGTATTGATTCCGGTCGCATCTATGAGTATTTTATCTTTATCTAGTATCTGGATTTTTCCCCCTATTTGTATGAGCATGTCTCTAAGGTATGTAACGTCCTTGACCATGGGAAGATTTTTTATGGTACAGGCTGAGCCTGCCAGAATTGTTGCAGGCAGTATTGCCACTGCTGCATTTTTAGCTCCACTGATATAGACCTCACCTGAAAGCTTCTGTGAGCCTTCTATTAATATTTTTTCCAATACATTCTACCCCTTACTGTATAGATTTATAGACTTATAGTTATATAACCAAACAGGCCATATGTAATTGCTGCGATCCCTGATTTCCCTAAAAAACGACAAATGTTACATGTTAATTACAATTCACATTATAGCATTGTTGTGCTGACTTTGTAAGATATTATGTCAAATTTATACTATTAAGACTATGTACTCTTCAGATTTTATGGTATAAACCGTGTTTATATATAATTGTGCTATGTTATAATATTATTTAAGGTTATGCAAAGATGCAATATGATTAAGGGATTGGTGTTGTATGAGAGAAAAGGCTGAAATATTAGGAGTGGAAATAGACAAGGTTAATATGAATGAAGCAGCGGCTATGCTGGCAGAATACCTTGAAATGGATATATGCAGTATGGTTTTCACTCCCAACAGTGAGATATTGCTGGATGCCGTCAAGGAGAGGGAATTCGAGGGCATACTGAACAGTGGGCAGCTTGTAGTTCCTGATGGAATAGGGGTTGTCATTGCTTCAAGATTTTATAGCACTCCGCTGGAAGAGAGGGTTGCAGGCTATGATTTGATGCTGCGGCTTATGGAGACAGCGGATTCCCAGGGCAGGAGCATATATCTTTTCGGAGGTAAGGAGGGTGTAGCTGAAGAAGCCGCTATTAAGCTTGCGGAGAGATACGGCGGTTTGAGAATAGCAGGTACTAGGAATGGCTATTTTGAAGATGATGAAGAGGGAAAAATCATAGAGGACATAAACAGCCGGAAAGTAGACATCCTGTTGGTGGCCTTGGGAGCCCCAAAACAGGAAAAGTTCATATATAAGTATAAGGAAGAGCTAAAGGTCAAAATTGCCATGGGTGTGGGCGGAAGTCTGGATGTACTTGCGGGCAGAGCAAAGAGGGCTCCTGTATTTTACCAGAAAGCCGGGCTGGAATGGTTTTACAGACTCATAAAAGAGCCCAGGAGAATCATGAGAATCATGAGACTTCCAAAATTCTTAGCCCTTGCATTTATTGATGCAAAATTTAGATAGACGCAGCTAAATGCTATGGCACTACTATTATGGAATTTAATATAATATAATGTTATTAATTATTTAGCCCCTTTAAACGTATTTCGAGAGGAGAGTGCTGCATGGGAAAATTTAAGGAGTTGGCTCCGGAAGAATTAAGCAATAAGATAGATTATACTGAGTTTGGTTTTGAGACTACAGCGGATTTGAATCCATTAGATGGCATAATAGGACAGGGCAGGGCGGCTGCAGCAATGGAGTTCGGGCTTGCAATCAAAAGAGCCAGCTATAATATATATGTGTCGGGGATAACAGGTACGGGAAGAAACAGCTATGCCAAATCCATTATAAGCAGGATAGCTGCAAATGAAAAGGCTCCTGACGATTGGTGCTATGTGTACAATTTCGTAAACCCTGACAAGCCCATATGCATAAACCTCCCGGCAGGGATGGGGTGCAAACTGCAAAAGGACATGAAAAGGCTTGTAAAGGATCTCAAGGTAAAGGTTCCAAAGGCCTTTGAAGGCGAAGAGTATGAAAAGCAGAAGAGTCAAATTGTGCAGGAGTACCAGGAAAAAAGCTCGGAATATATGGAGACTTTCAATGTGTTTGCACAGGAACAGGGCTTCATGATAAAAAAGAGCGAGCAGGGACTGATGACCATCCCCCTCCAGGGCGGAAAGCCAATGGAGGACAAGGATTATATGGAGATGCGCCCTGAGGACAGGAAGAAGATGGAGGACAATTCCTTCATAGTCCAGGCAAAGCTTTTAGAGATTATGAAGCATATAAAAGAGATAGAAAGGGCTGCAAAGGATAAAATTGAACATCTGGAGACCAAGATAGCTCTGCTTGCTGTAGAACAGCCGATAATGGAGCTCAAGGACAAGTTCGGGCAGTTCAAGAGTGTGCTTGAGTACCTTAAGGCTGTTCAGCGGGATATAATACACAATATAGAGGATTTTAGAAATCTGGAATCTGGCAGTATTGACCAGCTTGATCTGGTTGAAAGAATCAGAGAGAAGGATTTTACAATAAAGTATCAGGTGAACCTGGTTGTGGACAACAGGGATGCGAAAGGCGCCCCTGTCATTCTGGAATCAAACCCCAAATACTACAATCTTCTGGGTAAAATCGAGTATGAAAGCAATATGGGCGTAGTTACTACGGATTTTACCAAAATAAAGGCAGGCTCACTTCACCAAGCCAATGGGGGCTATATAATAATCAACATGTCTGATCTGATGAGGGATCCTGAAAGTTGGGAAGGCATAAAAAGGGCAATAAAGACCGAGGAGATAACTATAGAAAATATATTTTCCATGGCGGGTATCGTATCCGGTGGTATAAAACCAGAGCCGATACCTCTGCATGTAAAGGTCATACTTATAGGAAGCGCATATGTATATCAAACCTTATATACCTATGACGAAGACTTCAGAAAGCTTTTCAAGATCAAGGCTGATTTTGATATAGATATGAGCAGCAGCGAGGAAAACTGCATGAAGTATGCCAGTTTCATAAGCGCTCACTGCGAGAATAAAGGACTTATGCATTTCGACAAATCTGCTGTGGCAGCTGTAATAGAATACAGCAGAAGACTGGCAGAGCATAAGGATAAGCTTTCTACCAGGTTCAACGATATAGTTGAAATACTATATGAAGCGGATGCATGGGCAAGAATAGCAGGAGAAGAGATAACCTCTGCCAGTCATGTGAGGAAGGCCATTGAACAGAAGGTTTACCGTTCAAACAGGATAGAGGAAAAGATGCAGGAGCTGATTGATACAGGAGTGGTGCTCATTTCTACAGAGGAAAAGGTCATAGGGCAGGTTAACGGACTTTCGGTTATGGATTTTGGAGACTATACCTTTGGAAAGCCCAGCAGGATAACAGTAGTTACCTATGCCGGAGAGAAAGGGATAGTCAATATTGAAAGAGAAGTTGAAATGAGCGGCAGCATACATGATAAAGGAGTGCTGATACTTACAGGCTACCTCGGCAACAAGTTTGCTCAGGATTTCCCGCTTACAATCTCAGCCAGCATTTGTTTTGAACAGCTTTATGACGGTATTGAAGGGGACAGCGCTTCCAGCACCGAGCTGTACGCATTATTGTCGAGCTTGGCGGAACTGCCTATATACCAGCATTTTGCAGTAACCGGCTCGGTTAATCAAAGAGGTGAGATACAGCCCATAGGTGGAGTGAACGAAAAAATAGAGGGCTTCTTCGAGACTTGCAAGGCCAGGGGCTTAAAGGGGAATGAGGGAGTCATAATACCATGGCAGAATGTCGTCAACCTTATGTTGAAGGATGAGATTGTTGAAGCTGTCAGGGAGGGCAAGTTCCATGTATATCCGATCAAGAGCATAGATGAGGGTATAGAAATTCTTACTGGTGTGACCGCAGGAAACAGGGATGAGAATGGAAATTATCCAGAAGATACTGTGTATTACAATGTACAGAAGAAAATTGAGAAGTTTGCCAGAATTGCTGAGGAATTTGAGGAACCGGAACAAGAGCAAAAGGTATAAAGGAGTTAGGCTGCATGACATGCAGCCTTTTATATTTGTGCTAAATCGTCAAATAAGAGCAAGTCACTTATGTATATCCACTCACACAATATAAGCTTTGGACAGAATTAGAGCTTGATACGCAATAAAATCCTAACGCGCATAAACCCAACGTCCTGTTGGTATGCGCTAGGTTTACATCACGTAAACCTTACGGATTTTCCTGCATATCAAGTTCTATTCTGTTACCCAAAGACTTATAAGTGTTCGCGGACATACATAAGTTAATGCTCCCCTAAATCGTTACATAGCTTTTATCTTCTTGACAGCTAATTGGTAAGACAGCCATATCAATAGCCTAAGTATGCTTATACGGAAATTGTCAATGGCACTTATGAACGTAGCCTTAGAAAAGCCGTATACGAGGCAGGACGCCGAGTAAGCCTTCCAGGGTCAAGGATGGCCTTTGGAAGGCGTTAGGCTTTTCTTAGGCGTAGTGAATTAGTGCCATCAATTTTTGTATACTCATGTGTGGCTATGATATGGTTGTCCTTATTTTGGATATCTTCTTAACCCTCCCCCAAAGTCTGGCTAAATTTGGCTGGCTACTTTTTTTTTACTACATATAAGGTATAATAAGGATATGATTCAAAATGTCCGAATATATGGAATAAATTCTTAATCAGGAGTGATTCAATTGCCAAGTATCTTTACAGCTGATACAGGGGCTCTTGTATATGCGCACAGAGGGGCTTCGGGCTATGCGCCTGAAAATACCATGGCGGCCTTTAAGATGGCCGTGGAGCTGGGAAGCAGCGGTATAGAGTGCGATGTGCAGATGACAAAGGATGGAAGGCTTGTCGTATGTCATGATGAAACCTTGGATAGGACTACCAAGGTCAAAGGCTATATAAAGGATTTGAATTATGACGAGATAAGGGAGTTGGATGCTGGGAGCTGGTTTGACAGCAAATTCAGGAACGAAAGGATACCACGGCTTTTAGAGCTGCTTGAGCTGGTAAAAGATACTGGACTGCTCCTCAATATTGAGGTGAAAAGCGGTATAGTGCAATACCCCGGAATAGAACAAAAGGTTTTGGCTGAGGTGGCGGCTTTCGGACTTCAGACTAAGGTTATAATATCCTCCTTCAATCATTACTCTATAAAGGAGTGCAAGGATATAAACCCTTCTGTCAAAACGGGGGCATTATATATGGAAGGCCTTTTTGAGCCTTGGAACTACATGAAGTCCCTGGGCTGCGAATGCGCTCATCCATTTTATATGGCCTTGGTGCCTGCGATTGCAAAAGAGCTTAAAGCGAGAGGCTATATTATAAATGTTTTCACTGTAAATGATCCAAAGATAGCGTTAGAACTTGTGAAAATGGGTGCTGACGGCATTATAACGAATTATCCCGATAGGATGCTAAAGGCTTTGAAAATAACAAATTATCCCGATAGAATACTAAAGGCTTTGAGAAAATAGAGAGGGGAGTGCTTTTCATACTGGCATTTATATGCATTACCTATGTGAAAAAGGGAGAATATAAGGCGATGGGCAATGGGCACGAGGTTGCGGGGTTACGAGGAGATACGAGACTCGAGACCCGAAGATTTAAGCCGGACTTCGAAGACTTACCCAGGCAAGCGCGCAACTCGAAACGCGTAACGCGTAACCAGTATTGTGTGTTCAGTGTTACACGGTACTAATAATTTGATAGAATTTCTACATTATATATAGTATAATATTCAACATATTAATAACGTAGACACAAAGGCGTAGGAGGGAAGATTCAATGAGTGAAAATATTGATAAGAATATTCCGGGAAATATTGATCAGGTTGATGGTGAGTCTAAGGTATATTCAAACTTTATACATGACTTTATCGATAAGGACCTGGAGGAAAAAGTATATGACAGGGTACATACCCGCTTTCCTCCCGAACCAAACGGATATCTGCATATAGGACATTGCAAAGCCATGTATATCAATTTTAGTACGGCGGAAAAATATAATGGATTTTGCAATTTAAGATTTGATGATACCAATCCCATCAAGGAAGATGTGGAATACGTGGAATCTATAATGGAAGACATCAAGTGGCTTGGGTTTGACTGGGAGGATAGGCTTTTCTATGCATCGGATTATTTTGGGAAGCTGTATGAATTTGCGGAATTCCTTATAAAAAAAGGTAAGGCATATGTCTGTGACTTAAACCAGCAAGAGGTAAGGGAATATAGGGGTACGCCTACTGAGCCGGGAAAAAACAGTCCTTTCAGAGACAGGACTGTTGAGGAAAATCTGGAGCTGTTCAGAGGGATGAGGGCCGGAGAGTTTACTGAAGGTTCAAGAACCCTTCGTGCAAAGATTGATATGGCCTCGCCCAATCTCAACATGAGGGATCCCGTAATATATAGAATACTGAAGTCACACCACCACAGGACAGGAGACCAGTGGTGCATTTATCCAATGTACGATTTCCAGCATCCGCTTTCAGACGCACTGGAAGGTATAACTCATTCACTCTGCTCGTTGGAATATGAGGATCACCGACCGTTGTACAATTGGGTTGTAAATGAATGTGAGACAGAGCATCGGCCAAGACAGATCGAGTTTGCCAGACTTGGTCTTAACTATACTGTTATGAGCAAGAGGTATTTGAGGGAACTGGTAGAGACCGGTGTTGTAATAGGATGGGATGATCCTAGAATGCCAACATTATGCGGTTTGAGAAGAAGAGGCTACACTGCTTCCTCCATCAGAAGCTTCTGTGACAAGATTGGCGTAGCTAAGACAAATAGTACTGTGGATTATGCACTTCTTGAGCATTGCATAAGGGAAGACCTTAATAAAAGGGCAGATCGGGTGATGGCAGTATTGCGTCCTTTGAAGGTTATCATAGATAATTATCCGGAAAATCAGGCGGAAGAATTTGATGTGGAGATTAATCCGGAAGATCCCAATAGCGGCACACGCAAAGTGTCCTTTTCCAGAGAGATTTTTATTGAGCAGGACGATTTCATGGAGAACCCGCCAAAGAAATACTTCAGGCTGTATCCCGGCGGAGAGGTCAGGCTTAAGAGCGCGTATTTCATAAAGTGTGAAAGCGTTGTAAAGGATCTGCAGACAGGAGAAATTACAGAAATACACTGTACTTATGATCCGGCTTCCAGAGGCGGAAACTCTCCTGACGGGCGAAAGGTAAAAGGAACGATTCATTGGGTATCTGCTGCCCATGCTTTGGATGCGGAGGTACGTTTATATGATCAGCTCTTTGCAGTACCTAATCCGGGAGAAGGCGACAGGGAGTACAAAGAAGATTTAAATCCGAATTCCCTGGAGGTACTCACTAACTGCAAGGTTGAGCCGGGTCTGGCAGAGGCAGCCGTGGGAACAGGCTACCAGTTCATGAGGATGGGCTATTTCTGCCCTGACAATAAGGATTTCACAAAAGAAAAGCCAGTGTTTAACAGAATAGTCGGGTTAAAGGATTCTTGGTCAAAGGCAGTAAAGGAATAAAATATAAGGCTCGACAGCTTAGTCTGCCGAGCTTTTAATTAATAACGGAGGTTAAATAATGAGAGAGAGTATAATCAGAGATATTAAGAAAGCTGAGTCAGGACATAGGAAGATAGAATGGGTAAAAGGCTATATGCCTGTGCTGTCAACCATTGAGAAGGAATTTATAAAGGAACAGCCCTTTGCAGGCAAGAAAATAGTAATGTCCATTCATCTTGAGGCAAAAACCGCATATCTTTCCAAGGTACTGAAAGCAGGAGGCGCAGAGGTTTCGGTTACAGGAAGCAACCCCCTTTCCACACAGGATGATATTGCAGCAGCACTGGTGGAGGATGGACTGAATGTTTATGCCTGGTATAATGCCACGACCGAGGAATATAACCAGCATCTGAATGCAGCTCTTGATATCCGCCCTGACATAGTTATAGATGACGGAGGCGACTTGGTGCACCTGCTGCATGGGGAAAGGCAGGAGCTGCTGCCCAATATAATCGGAGGCAGTGAGGAAACTACTACAGGAGTCCTCAGACTCAAGGCAAGAGATAGAGAAGGACTGCTGAAGTTCCCCATGATTTCTGTTAATGATGCTTACTGCAAGTATCTGTTTGACAACAGGTACGGTACGGGTCAGTCGGTATGGGATGGGATAATGAGGACGACCAATCTCATAGTGGCTGGCAAGAACGTAGTGGTAGTGGGCTATGGCTGGTGCGGCAAGGGGGTCGCCATGAAGGCCAAAGGGCTTGGCGCCAATGTAATAGTTTGTGAAATTGACCCGATAAAAGCGATAGAGGCTTACATGGACGGCTTCAGGGTGATGTCAATGGATGACGCGGCGTCAATAGGGGATTTCTTTGTTACTGTTACCGGCTGTGCAAAGGTTATCACCGGAAAGCACTACAAGGTCATGAAGAACGGAGCGGTGCTCTCTAATGCCGGTCACTTTGATGTAGAGGTTTGGAAACCGGAGCTTGAGTCAATGTGCAAAGAGAAGAGGATAATGCGAAATAACATTATGGGATATGTTATGGAGGATGGAAGGATAATAAACCTGCTTGCTGATGGAAGGCTTGTGAATCTCGCTGCAGGAGACGGACACCCTGCCGAAATAATGGATATGAGCTTTGCACTGCAGGCCCTGTGCGCAAGATATATCAGTGAGAGCAAGGGAAAGCTTCAGAGCAAGGTATATGAGGTACCGGAGGCCATAGACAAAAAGGTTGCCCATATGAAGCTTGAAGCTCTGGGAATAACGATAGATAAGCTTACCAAGGAGCAGGAGGAATATCTGAGAGGCTGGGGAGAATAGCCATGGATATATTGCTGAAAAATGCGCAGATAATAACACTTAACGAAAATGATGATATAATACAAGAAGGCAGTATAGGGATACGGGGTAATAAAATAGACTATATCGGCCCCGGTGAGCAAAATATGGAGGCAGGATACTCAAAGTTGATAGACTGCAAAGGCAGGACTGTGATGCCTGGCTTTGTAAATGCCCATAATCATCTTGCCATGACAATGTTCAGAAACTACGCCGATGACATGAAGCTTATGGATTGGCTTTTTACAAAGATATTCCCGCTGGAAGACAAGATGACTGATGAAGCGGTATATTGGGGAAGTCTTCTTGCTATGGTTGAGATGATCAAAGGTGGAACAACAACCTTTACAGATATGTATTTCTTCATGGAAAGCACTGCTCGTGCGGCTTCTGAGTCAGGGATGAGGGCTGTGCTGTCCAGAGGACTTCAGGGGGAATCTGGAGAGGAAGAGCTTGACTACAGGCTCCGAGAGAACCTGGAGTTGTTTGACAGATACCACAATAGCTCCAATGGACGTCTGAAAGTGATGCTGGGGCCTCATTCCGTATATACCAGTTCTAAGGAGTACCTGAGGAAAGTTGCGGTCAAGTCTCGGGAGAAGGGTATATCCGTACAGATTCACCTTTCGGAGACAAAAGAAGAGGTTAGAAGCTGTATTGAGAAGCATGGCAGCTCGCCGGTCAAATATCTTGACAGCCTTGGGCTTCTCAATGGGAGTACCGTGGCAGCTCACTGTGTCGCTGTGGAGGATGAGGATATTGACATATTGGCATCCCGCAAAGTAAATGTGGTGCATAATCCGGGAAGCAACATGAAGCTGGCAAGCGGAGTCGCACCGGTAGTTAAGATGCTGGGGAAGGGCATAAATGTGTGCTTGGGTACTGATGGAGCCTCCAGCAACAATAATCTTGACATGCTGGAAGAGATGAGAATGGCAACCTATTTGCAGAAGATTTACACAGATGACCCCACAGCTTTGCCTGTGGATGAGGTCATGAGAATGGCTACAGCAAGAGGAGCCAGGGCTCTTGGGTTTGAAGACGTGGGAAGTCTCACGGTTGGGAGCACTGCAGACCTTATAGTGCTGAATACTGAGAAAGCACATTATTACCCGAAACATAATATAAAATCAGCCATTGTCTATTCCGGAAACTCAGCAGATGTGGAGACAGTTATAATAGACGGCAGCCTGGTGATGGAAGGCGGGCATCTTATTACACTGGATGAGGAACGTATACTGTATAAGGCTCAGAAGTGGGCGTTGAAGCTGACTGTACAATAAAGATTACGTGTAATATACACTTGAAAGGTGGTTTGTCATAATGCATGATTTGGCAGAAAGAAAGAAATTGGCGGATTTGTTATTCCCGGATACCGAAAGGGCCCCGCAATATTACGAGCTATTATACCCCAAAAGGAACCTGACCGAGGGAGCGAAGGTAACCAGGTTTGCCCCCAGTCCTACAGGCTATGTGCACATGGGAAGCTTATATGCATCTCTTGTGTCAGAGAGGATTGCGCATCAGAGTAATGGAGTGTTTTTCCTTAGGGTGGAAGATACAGATAAAAAGCGCGAGGTGGAAGGCGGCGTAACTAATATAGTAAGGGCTCTTTCAAGTTTTGGCGTCAACTTTGATGAGGGTGTGACAGACGTTGACGAAGAGAAGGGCGGCTACGGACCATACAAGCAGAGTGAAAGAGTGGGGTTATACAAGGTATTTGCAAAGCAGCTGGTAGAGAAGGGCTTTGCATACCCATGCTTCTGCTCCGAGGAAGATTTGAATAAGGTAAGAGCCCAGCAGGAAGAGAATAAGCTGCAGATTGGCTATTACGGCGAATATGCTGTTCATAGGAATTTCACACTGGAACAGGTAAAGGAAGAGCTTTCCAAGGGCAAATCCTTTGTACTGCGTGTCAAAGCTCCGCAAAAACCAGACAGCAGGTTTATATTCAAGGATCTTATTAAGGGCGATGTGGAAATGCCTGAAAATGACCAGGACATGGTGCTGCTGAAGTCTGACGGACTTCCTACCTACCACTTTGCACATGTGGTAGACGACCACCTGATGAGAACCACTCATGTAATGAGAGGTGATGAATGGCTGCCCTCAGCTCCTCTGCACATACAGCTCTTTGAAATGTTTGAATGGGAGAAACCTAATTTTGCACATATATCACCGGTAATGAAGATTGAAGGCAGCTCCAAAAGAAAGCTCAGCAAGAGAAAGGATCCGGAGGCGGATGTAAGCTTTTTCCGTGAGCAGGGTTTTCCAAGTGTTTCAGTTATTGAATACCTTGTAAACCTGATAAATTCAGATTTTGAGGACTGGAGAAGGGATAACCCTGAAGAGCCCAATACCAATTTTAAAATTGAACTGGAAAAAATGAGCGTAAGCGGAGCTATGTTCGACATAGTAAAGCTTGCAGATATAAGCAAGGACTTGATTGCGTATATGTCCGGAGAAGAAATTTACAGCGCTGCCTTAGAATGGGCAAAGGAATATGATTCTGAGCTTGCGGCACTTCTTGGCAGAGATGAGCAATATGCAAAGAGAATATTGAATGTTGACAGGGGCGGCGAAAAACCCAGGAAAGATTTTGCAAAATGGCTGGATGTAAAGCCGAGTATTTTCTATTTCTTCGACGAGTTGTTTGCAAAAGACGTGGAGGGCGGCTATAACTTCCCGGAAACGATGTCTCAGGAAGAGATTAAGAGGATAATAAGCGAGTATGCAAAGGTTTATACGCACACAGACACAAAGGATATGTGGTTTGACAGAGTAAAGGAATTCTGCGAGGCCATGGGATACTCAAAAGATGTCAAGACCTTCAAGAAGAACCCTGGAAGCTATAAAGGCCATGTGGGGGATGTCACAGGGGCTATCAGAGTAGCTGTGGCAAACAGAAAAAACACTCCCGACCTTTATGAGGTAATGCAGGTAATGGGCGAGAAGAAAGTCATAGAGAGGTTTGAAAAGGTCATGGCTAGATAAAACAAAAAGGCATGTTCCAATGGAGCATGTCTTTTATGTTGATAATATATTCACATAGTATATAATTAAAGTAGGTAATTATACTTATTTATAATTATGGGAGTGGTTGTGCTGCAAGGGGAAATATACCTGTAGGAGGGAAATTGGCTATGAAAGACGTTTTGATGGAAATGGATGGACTTATGTTTTGCCTCACCAGGCCGGAGTATCTGGACTTGATAAGCAGTATAGAGAAGAGTAACAGTGATTTTGTATTTGTATGGCCAAAAGAAAGGCATATTGAAGCGATAAACCATATGGATGAAGTGCATATATCGGTGGTAAATTCTTTTGACCGGGAGCTTGTAGGATACATACTACTTGCAGGAGTTGGCGGAGAAGACCGCGCATTGGAGTTCAGGCGAATGGCCATATCTGTCAAGGGGAAGGGCTACGGGCGTATAAGTGTAAGGTTTATAAAGAAATACTGCTTCGAGACGCTTAATTGCCACAGGCTGTGGCTGGATGCATATACAGACAATGAAAGGGCAATAGGCCTTTACAATAGTGAGGGTTTTGTGCAGGAGGGCGTAATAAGGGAGTGCAAGAAGCAGGGGGATAATTACCGCTCAATGGTGGTAATGTCGATGCTGGAAAATGAATATAAAGGTTGGAAGTGATCACAGGATGCTGCTCATAACAGGGTAATCCTCTGCACCGGAGCCACCGGTCATGGGAGCAAACTCATAGTCGGCAAATACTGCACGCATTACTGCGGTATTGCCGTATTTTTCTCGTATAATATCTATTGCGGTGTCGAGCGCTTGCTTCTTGTCTGCATTTGTTTCGTCAAATATGGATGCCTGCATGTATTCATCGCAGCACAAATCTGTTACTCTTACGCCAAGATGCCTTATCTTTTCACCTTTCCAAGCCTCGCAGAATAGAGATACAACATTCCTATATATTTCGTTGGTGATATTTGTTGCATTGTACAATCTGCGCTGGTGGGTATAAGAATTAAGCTCTGAAGTTCGGATTTCCACACATACTACCCGGCAGCATGATTTGGCAGCTCTAAGACGAAATGCAACTGATTCTGTCAAGGATAACAATACTTTATAGGCTGTTTTATAATCTGTTACATCAAATCGGATTGTTGTACTGTTTCCAATTCCTTTCATTTGAAGAAAGTAACCTGAATGTACCAGTGATTCATCAAGTCCATTTGCATAGCACCAAATCAAATTCCCATGGGACTTCAATTTCATCTCTAATAGCTTTCTATCCGTGTTTGCAAGTTCGCCTATAGTACTGATGTTTAAATCCAATAATTTCTTTAGGGTTTTACGGCCCACCATAAATAAATCACCTACGGGCAGGGGCCACATTTTTTTTGGTATCTCCGACCTCCAGAGTGTGTGAACCATATCGGGCTTTTTTAAATCTCCGGCTACCTTAGCTAAAAGCTTATTATGGGAGATGCCAATATTGACTGTAAAGCCAAGCTCTCTATGAATATGGTCCTTAATCAGGTGAGCTGCTGTTACCGGATCACCAAAGTGAGGTTCCAATCCTGTATAATCCAAGAACATCTCATCTATTGAAAATCGCTGGAGTACCGGAGAGTACTCCTTCATGAGATCATACAGTGTATTGCTGCATTTCATATATAAATAGTAATTTGGCGGTACGATAACTAATCCGGGGCATTTCTGCTTTGCCTGCCATATGACTTCTCCAGTTTGAACCCCATACTTTTTTGCAGGGGTACTTTTAGCTAATATGATGCCATGCCGATCTGCTTGATTACCCCCTACGGCAGAAGGTATTTCACGCAGGTCAGTTTTTTCGCCGCACTGTATGTTGTACACGGCCTGCCATGACAGAAAGGCCGAGTTTGCATCAATATGCATGATAATCCTGTTCTTGGACATACATACCTCCAATTCTGAAGTCGTTCCCCGTTCCCCCGCACCTATATCTTGTATATATACCATCTTGAGGTGTCTATTTCGAATCTAAGCTCAAAGGGTTTGATCTGGTTGCCGATTTGTGTCTGACAGGTGAATTTTATCATTCTGTTGCCGGCAAACTTATCAATATCCCTTTTTATTATTCTATCTACTTTTATTGTTATCAGTTCCGACCCATCATCAAGGTATCTGAACCTTATAGGTGCAGGGTTGCCTTCCAGATCGAAAAGTACTATTGCCTCAATAGGCTTTCTAAGTGTTTTCATATATCACACCCCATAAAAAAGAGTAAGCCATTATACAAAATGTGAAAAAGAAGCTTTTTCACACTTTTGTTTCCTTAATGCAATCACGGAAATTCGAATAATTCCATATAATATTATTTCCGTGCTATCTATGTTTAGTGATTTAATATTAGCACGTTTTTACCGACTCAGAAACCTTGCTATAGTGCTGTATAAGCAAATTTTGCTAAATTACCTAGTTAATTCATGAGTATAAAGGATATCTCATAGAATATTATACGAACACGTGTTCGATTTAATGCATGTCTAATTCATTTTTTTGAGGTTCTTCTTTTTTCTCTGTAACCAAACGGAAATGGGTACATAGTATGTAAGTGGAAAGGTGAACAACCTTTGATGAAAGGAGGTTTGAACTGTGGCGGGAGGATTTGGGGTGTTAAATCCCGGGACAGTCTCAGGGTGTGGGGCACCACCGGCACCTGTTAGAAGTTTTTTTGGGTTTAACAATTCGTGGATTTTGATAATATTACTTCTGATATTCGTACTCCCGCGCCTGGGCTTTGGCGGTTTCGGCGGCTTGGGAGGGCTGTTCGGGGGATTTAGTTGGATTTGGATTCTGCTATTGATAGTCTTCTTAGTCCCTGGTATCTTGCCTGGCTTTCGCCTTGGCGGATTTGCCATATAAAATAACTACACTTTAAGGAGGGGGGTGAAAACATGGCAAACGGATTTGCAGGTGGATGTGGTGTTCCTACAGCAGTAAGCCCTATCATGGATATGTGCAAGGGCAATGGATTCCTTTTACTGCTCCTGTTGTTTGTGCTTTTAGCATCGTGCACAACCTTGGGTAGGGAGAAAAACTTCTTCTTTATCATAATACTTGCTATAATCGCTTTTGGCGGATTTGGCAGGACTTTCGGATTCGGCGGAGCAGAAGTATAATAACGGACGAAATTCAGCCTGACCTATGAAATATTAGGTCAGGCTGAATGCATTTATTTGTCACCAAATTAATGCATGTACATAGTATGGAAGTGGGAAGGGGAGTTGGTCATACAATCCCGACCCAGATGCCATAACTCACCTCGGCATAAAAGTGAGCATCATCGCTCACTTTTATGCTTTTAAAAGGAAAGTTGTCACCAAATTCATGCATGTACATAATATGGAATTGAGAAAGGGGGTGACATCATGGCATACGGATTAGGATATGGAATGGGCGGAGTAAATCCAGCGGTAGCAGCAGCTGGATGTGGTGCTCCTGTAGCAGTAAGCCCTATTATGGATGCGTGCAAAGGTAATGGATTCCTTCTACTGCTTCTGTTGTTTATACTTCTGGCATCGTGCACAACAATGGGCAGGGAGAAAAACTTCTTCTTTATCATAATACTCGCTATAATCGCTTTTGGCGGATTTGGCAGAACTTTCGGATTTGGCGGAGCAGAGGTATAACAGTCTCAAGCCTTATCCCATTGTAATGGGTTTTCTTATTAAAAAAATTTAAATTTTTGTAACCAAATACAAGCCTGTACATATCATGGTATTGAAAAAAGGTACAGGGTGTATTATGGAAAGGAGGTGTCAATATGGTTGATGCATTAACAGCAGGCAATGGTTTTGGAGGAGGTAACTTTGATCTTCTGGAGAGCAGCATAGGAGAGACTGTGACAATATTTACTACAAGCGGAGGACAGTCAGGTTCCGGCTTTACAGGGGTAGTGCTCGCTGTAAACCCATGCTTTGTTAGGCTTATTACCCACATAGGACCAGCTCCAGGCTGTGCACTTGGTAACTGCTGCGCACCCGTAGGCGGCTATGGCGGCGGCATTGCTTGAATGTATTGCTTTTCTATTATGCTGTAGTGCTTGTCAAAACAATCATTTATATTAAAAATAATAT